>CAXBNO010000277.1:0-5221 GCA_963976775.1 uncultured Kordiimonadales bacterium | reverse complement strand
TGCCGCGGCGGCGCAGGCGTTTCAGGGTGACTTCCTCCCCCTCCACCAGGGCCACGACGATGCTGCCATTGTCGGCCACGTCGCCGCGCTCCACGATCACCGTGTCGCCGTCGAGAATGCCGGCGTTGATCATGGAATCACCGGAGACCTCCAGCGCGTAATGTTCGCCGCGTCCGACCATGTGGGACGGTACATCGACATAGTTCGAATGGTCGCGCAGCGCCTCGATCGGTGTACCGGCGGCAATCCGGCCATAGAGCGGCAGGCTGACCGTATCGCTTGTGGTTCGGGCGGCGGGCGGCGGCGCAGAGGAAAGCGGCAGGTCCGGGTTGCTGACGACCTTCGGCCGGAAGCCGCTGGAGCTCAGCACCGGTTCACCGGACGCGCGGCGGCCTGCAGGGGTCGCGGCATCCGGCAGGCGCAGGACTTCGAGTGCGCGGGCGCGATGCGGCAGGCGACGGATGAAGCCCCGCTCCTCCAGCGCCGAGATCAGGCGGTGGATGCCCGACTTCGACTTCAGGTTCAGGGCGTCCTTCATCTCGTCGAATGACGGCGAGACACCGTTCTCGTTCAGGTGCCTGTCCACGAACAGAAGCAGTTCGTGCTGTTTCCGGGTCAGCATGGTGTTCCCCCGCTGAGAGCACATCATCGTGCGCGTTGCTGGTCGGTCCTTCCGCGCGGTCGGTCAGGGTCGTGAAACCCGAAACGAATCACTTGGTCAGACCGCCTATGTTCTATGAAAGTTCCGGAATTCCGTCAATGTTCCTGTTTCAACCCGGCGTTGGTCCCGATGTGGTTCCGTCGTCGGGGCTCAGATCATGCCCGTCAGCGGGATGTAGGGAATCGGGCTTCCCGCCTTCTGCGCCTTCGCGTGCGGTGCACGTATGGCGAGTGCGCCGGCGCGGGAGAGGACATGCAGCATGGAGGAGTCCTGGCGTGCGAATGGCGTGACGGTCGCATGACCGTCCGTGTCGAGATGCAGTTCGCTGCGCAGATAGTCCTCGCGCCGGTCATTTTCGGCCAGATCGCGGCCCAGCGTTGCCGTCCGCACCTCCGGCTCCACATCCTCCGCACCCAGCATCCGGCGAATGGCCGGGCGCAGGAACAGCAGGCCGCAGACCACGGCGGAGACCGGGTTGCCCGGCAGGCCCAGCAGGCGCACCTCACCGAACTGCCCGAACATCAGCGGCTTGCCGGGACGCATGGCAATGCGCCAGAAGTCCAGCGCCAGGCCCTTCTCGCCCAGCACGTCCTGCACGAGGTCGTGGTCACCGACGGAGGCCCCGCCGAGGGTCACCAGCATGTCGCAGCCCATAGCCCGCGCGGCTGCCTCTGCCAGAGCATCGGGGCGATCCTCCGCGATGCCGATGTCAACCGGCTCGGCCCCGGCGCGGCGGACCAGCGCGGCCAGTGAAATGGCGTTGGAGGAGACGATCTGGTTCGGACCCAGCGCCTCGCCCGGTCGCACGAGCTCGTCACCGGTGGAGAGCAGCGCGATGCGTGGACGGCGCCGCACACCGACCCAGGGCACGTTCATCGCGGCAAGCAGGCCAAGGTCGCGGGGACCGATGTCCCGACCCGGCAGCAGACCTGTTTCACCGGTGCGGAAATCGAGACCGGCCCGACGGACATAGGTGCCTGTCTTCAGGGCCTCCGTCGAGACGACCGTGGTGCCTGAAACATTCGTGTCTTCCTGGATGAGGATCGTGTCGGTGCCGGGGGGCAGGGGCGCGCCCGTGAAGATGCGCACGCACTCGCCCGGTTTCACTTCGCCCTCGAAGGCGTGACCCGCCGCCGACTCCCCGATGCACCGAAGGCTCGCCCCTGCGGATATGACATCCGCGCCCAGGACCGCGTAGCCATCCATGGCCGACAGGTCGGCGGGCGGCTGGGTGCGCTGCGCGATGGCCGGTTCGGCCAGCACGCGGCCGTCGGCCTCGGCGATGGAGATCCACTCCGCGGGCATCTGCGGCATCTGCGCCAGGATGCGCGCGCGCGCTTCGGCGACGGGGATCATGGTGCCGCGTAGCGCCCGGACTTGCCGCCATCCTTGAACAGCAGCCGCACGTTCCGGATTTCCATGCCCCGGTCCACGGCCTTGCACATGTCATAGACGGTCAGGGCGGCGATCGAGGCGGCAGTCAGTGCCTCCATCTCCACGCCGGTCTTGCCGCGCAGTTTGCAGGTGGCGCGGATGACGACGGCAGGTTCGGGTGCGTCTTCCGTGGTCAGTTCCAGTTCCACGTTGGTCAGGGCGAGCGGATGACAGAGCGGGATCAGGTCCGGGGTCTTCTTCGCCCCCATGATCCCGGCCAGCCGCGCGACACCCAGCACATCACCCTTCTTCGCCTTGCCTTCGCGGATCAGCGCCAGGGTCTCGGGCTGCATGATGATCCGGGCCTCTGCCGTAGCCGTGCGCTCGGTCTCGTCCTTGTCCCCGACATCGACCATGCGGGCGGCACCCTTGTCATCGAAATGGGTGAAGCCGGACATGGTCAGGATGCCGCCTGCAGAGGGCTTGCCGGATCCTGCAGCAGCGCCTGGACGGCGGCAGAAACATCATCCTGCCGCATCAGGCTCTCGCCAATCAGGAAACTGCGGCAGCCCGCGTCGGCCATGCGGTCCAGATCGGCGCGGCTGTTCAGTCCGCTCTCGCTGACCGCCACGCAGTCATCGGGCAGCGCCCGGGCGCATTCGATGGTGGTCTTCAGACTGACGTCGAGGGTCTTGAGGTTGCGGTTGTTGATGCCGATCAGGCGGCTCTTCAGATGGGTGCGGGCCCGTTCCAGTTCGCCGATGTCATGCACCTCCACCAGCACATCCATGCCCCAGCCGATGGCAGCGTCTTCCAGTTCCTGCGCCTGGGCGTCCGACAGTGCCGCCATGATCAGCAGGATGCAGTCGGCCCCGAGCGCCCGTGCCTCAGTCACCTGGTAGGTATCGAGCATGAAGTCCTTGCGCAGCGCGGGCAGGGACACGGCGGTCCGTGCCGCGACCAGATAGCCGTCCGCCCCCTGGAAATAGGGAATGTCGGTCAGCACCGACAGGCAGGATGCGCCGCCTGCCTCATAGGCGCGGGCCAGCGACGGCGGGTCGAAATCGGCGCGGATCAGCCCCTTCGACGGCGATGCCTTCTTGATCTCCGTGATCAGGCCGTAGCGCCCGGCGGCCTGGTCGCGTTCCAGTGCGGCGATGAAGCCCCGTGGCGCGTCAGCCGCGCGGGCGGCAGCCTCCACAGCCGACAGGGGACGTTCGGCCTTGCAGGCGACGATGTGTTCGCGCTTGTCGTCGCAGATGCGGTCGAGAACCGTGCCGGTATCCGTCGCCATGCCTCAGGCCCCTCCGGGTTCATTGGAGATGGCGACAAGCTGCTCCAGCCGGGCCAGCGCCCTGCCATTGTCCAGCACCTCCGCCGCCATGGCGGCACCTTCGCGCAGGGTTTCCACCTTCTCGGCGACGATCAGACCGGCGGCGGCGTTCAGCAGCACAATGTCGCGGAAGGCATTCTTCTGCCCCTGCAGCACACCGCGCAGGGCCGCCGCGTTGGCTGCCGGTTCACCGCCCTTCAGGTCATCGGGTGATGCCACCGGCAGTCCGGCATCTTCCGGGGTGACGTCGAAGGTGCGGACCTGTCCGTTCACCAGTTCGGCCACATGGGTGACACCGGTGGTGGTCAGTTCGTCCATGCCGTCCGCGCCATGCATGACCCAGACGCGTTCCGCGCCGAGCTGGTTCTGCACGTGGGCCAGCGGCTCGACCCACTGTTTCGCGAACACGCCCATGATCTGGCGTTTCGCGCCCGCCGGATTGGACAGCGGCCCCAGCAGGTTGAAGATCGTGCGGGTGCCCAGTTCCACCCGTGTCGGGCCGACATGGCGCATGGCACCGTGATGGCGCGGGGCCATCAGGAACCCGATGCAGGCATCCCTGAGCGACTTTTCCACCAGCGGGAAGGGGCATTCGATATTCACGCCCAGCGCGGTGAGGACGTCCGCCGCGCCGGTCTTCGACGACAGGGCGCGGTTGCCGTGCTTGGCCACCGGAATGTCGTGGGCCGCCAGCACGAAGCTGACAGCGGTGGAAACGTTCCACGTGCCCTTGGCGTCGCCACCGGTACCACAGGTGTCGATGGCGTTGGCCGGGGCGGTGATGCCGTGCGCCTTGGCGCGCATGGCCATGGCCCCGCCGGTCAGTTCATCGACCGTTTCGCCACGTACCCGCAGCGCCATCAGGAAAGCGCCCATCTGTGATGGCGTGGCATCGCCCGACATCATGATGTCGAAGGCGGTGCGCGCATCCTCGACGGAAAGTTCCTGGCGCTCGGCCACGCGGCCGATCAGCCCCTTGAAGGTCTCGATCTCGTTGGTCATCAGGCTGCCCTCTTCAGTCCGGCAGAATTCAGGAAGTTGCCGAGCAGGGCATGCCCATGCTCCGAGGCAATGCTCTCCGGATGGAACTGGACTCCGTGCACCGGGCGATCCCGGTGCTGCAGGCCCATGATCACGCCATCTTCGGTGCGGGCGGTGACCTCCAGGATGTCCGGCACACTGGTCGGCGCGACGGTGAGCGAATGGTAGCGCGTGGCGGAGAAGCCGTCGGGAAGCCCCTCGAACACGCCCGTGCCCGCGTGGCGGACTCTGGACGTCTTGCCATGCATCAGTTCGTCAGCGCGAACGACCTCGGCCCCGAAAGCCTCCCCGATGGTCTGGTGGCCCAGGCAGACGCCGAAGATCGGCAGGTCCGCGGGCGCATTGCGCACCAGATCGAGGGAAATTCCGGCACTCTCCGGCCGACCGGGGCCAGGGGAGAGCACGATGGCCTCAGGCTTCAGGGCAAGCGCATCCTCGACGCTGATCATGTCGTTTCGCCAGACTGTGACCCTGGCACCCAGTTCGCCCAGATAGTGAACGAGGTTATAGGTGAAACTGTCATAGTTATCGATCAGCAGAATCATGGTGTCGGTCCCAGGCGAGCAGCGCCGGAGGGCGCGCCGAATTCCGCCGCACCGTCAGGGCGGCGTCAAGAAAACAGTGCGAACGCGGGGCGTCAAGCATGTCGCAGCATGAAGGCAGGGGTGGAAGGACACGACAGTTGCGCCGGTTGGGGTTTGGCGTGTTGCTGCTGGCCCTCGGCGCGCTGGCGCTGACACTGTTCTGGCCGGACCGTGTGATGGTGCCGACGGTGCTTCAGCCGGAACAGAGGCTGGATGCCAGACTGGCCG
>CAXBNO010000276.1:0-5233 GCA_963976775.1 uncultured Kordiimonadales bacterium | reverse complement strand
GCATGAGGCTGCGGATGCTCGTAGGCGGTCAGCGACTCGGTCAGCTCGCCGGTGCGGAAGTCAACGTAGTAGTGGCCCTGCGCCGGACCATCGATGCCATAGGCCCAGTGCAGGCCGGTGTTGAACCACTGCGGCGAATTCGGAGCCGCCATCTGCTTCGCAAGCATGTAGCGCATCTCGTCGTAGTAGGTGCGGGCGTCCTTCTCCGCATCGAAGTAACCGCCCTTCCAGCCCCAGTAGGTCCAGGTACCGGCGAGCCGGTCGAAGACCTGCCGCGCATCGGTCTCGCCGGTGACACGCTCCGGCTTCGGCAGTTCGGCCAGCGCCTCCTCATCGGGGATACGGCGCTGCAGCCAGACGGGAACATCATCCTCCGCATGCGGCTTCAGACGCGCGGGGACGCCAGCCTTGCGGAAGTACTTCTGCGCCAGCACGTCAGACGCCACCTGACTCCACGCCTTCGGCACATTCATGCGGTCCAGCCGGAAGACGACCGAGCCGTCCGGATTCCGGATCTCGCTGGTCGTCGTCCGGAACTCGATGGCGTCGTAGGCATCTGCCCCGTCCTTCGTGAAACGCCGCTCAATGCGCATAGGTCTTCCCCTCATATTCCCGCAAACCGGAACAGTCTCTCCGATTCGCGGGTTGGCGCGTAGCCGTGTTTTTGAATCATGTACCATCTGTTGCGCCGGAGCCCTGTCCGCGCCCGCATCAACCACAACATATTGCGTTCCGCCGCCCATTCCCGTCAATCAGAAATCACAATATCTAGTGTCTCCGGGCACGTTCGAATCTAGATACAGGGGACATCGGGTGTCGCAAATGGCGGATTTCCGGGGCCTGGATATTCCGGCAACAATCTTCACACACCACATATTGCGTCACGTGATACCAGGAGGACACGGTTGCCGCTGCGCCTGCCGGACAGGGCAAGTGTCCTGTCGACGGATGCGTTTTCGGCCGGGCCGGAATTACGTAATTCCGGGCAGTTTCGTTCGGGCGTGAAGCGCGAACTAAAGGACCTCTGCACGACGGGCCCGGCATTGCTGGCGGCAAGGCGACGCAACGCTTCTGCCGTTCTGTGGTGCCCCAGGCCCGACTCGAACGGGCACTCCGTTACCGGAAGCAGATTTTGAGTCTACCGCGTCTACCGATTCCGCCACTGGGGCATCTCCAGAAGGCTGGCGGATCATAGATGGCGCGCCGCTTTGATCAAGTATCAACCGAGTAACAGGATCGGCGGTCGCTATTGGCTTGCGGGCGCGGCGCACCTTCGTTATACAGCCGCCTTCCTGAGACATTCACGGGCCTGACTGCGCGCTTGCGCGTTGCGGCCCACAGACGAGCGGACTAGAGCCATGAAAGCGGACATTCATCCCGACTATCACGAGATCACGGTGCAGCTGCCCAGTGGCGATACCTATCAGACGCGCTCCACCTGGGGCAGCGCCGGTGACACCCTGGTGCTGGACATTGATCCGTCCACCCATGCCGCCTGGACCGGTGGCACGCAGCGCCTGATGGACAAGGGCCAGGTTGCCAAGTTCCGCAGCAAGTATGCGGGCTTCGGACTGAAGTGATCTGCCCGGCAGGGTTCGCCCTGCCGCATGCCGGATACGAGGATGCCTCTGCCGCCCTGCGCGGCGGGGGCATTTTTTTGACCCTCTTCCCCCTTGAACCAGCCTTGTGGGCACCAAAATATGGGTTCGGTCGTCGCCGCCTGGCGGGGCGACCAGAACCGGAAATCGCGTTTGCCCATCCGGGACTCGCGAAACTCACATTGCTTCAAGGAGGATGTGCCATGCGTACGTTTGATCTCTCACCCCTGCTTCGCAACACGGTTGGCTTCGACCGTTTCGACCGCCTGTTCGACACGGCCTACAATGCCGCCGACAGCCAGTCCTTCCCCGCATACGACATCGTGCGTCACGCGGAGGACAAGTACCGCATCAGTCTGGCGGTGGCCGGCTATGGCGAGAACGAGCTCGAAATCAATCAGGAAGGCCGCGCCCTGACCATCTCCGGCAAGGCCGAGGAAGTCACTGCCGATGAAGGAACCGCGTTCCTGCATCGTGGCATCGCCCGCCGCGCCTTCACCCGCCGCTTCCATCTGGCGGACACCGTGAAGGTGGTTGGCGCTGACCTGGTGAACGGTCTGCTGAACATCGAACTGGTGAACGAGATCCCGGAGGCCGAGAAGCCCCGCGAGATCACCATCGGTTCCGGCCAGAAGCAGCTTTCCCAGGCTGCCTGAACGGCAGGTCATTGCTGATTGCACGGCGATGACCGACTGAACCACAAGGCCCGCGGCGGAATCTCCGGCGCGGGCCTTGCCTTTTTTCGGGCAGCGACGATCCTCAGGTCAGGGCAGCGGATCGACACCCATGATGATCGGGTGCAGATGCAGGAAGCCGATGAAGACGACCACTGCCAGAAGCAGCCGCCACCAGCCGAGTTCACTGACGACAAGTCGGTTGCGCCCCTGCAGGATGGCGAGAAACGGGATGATGGAAGTCACGGCGCTGTAGCGAGCCCAGCCGTCGGGGTCGGCCTTGCGCCGCTTTGCATCGATCAGCAACGTGCCCGCCGCAGCAAGCACCAGAAATCCGCCGAAGAAGATCAGGGCATTGTAGTCCCCGCGCACCAGCATGTGGGCGGTAGCCCAGAGCACGACGGAAACCAGGAACGGGTGGCGCGTGATCCGCATGAAACCGCGCGCCGGATCATCGCCTGCAGCCACTGACTGGCCTACGGACGCCGGGTTGGGCTGGGTCTGGCCACCGATGAACAGGATGAAACCGAGCAGGATCAGCAGCGCGGCCACATGGTTCATGATATAGGGCTGATACCAGAGCAGGCCGCTGAATTCCGCTGCATTGAACGCCATCACCACCCAGACAATGCCGGCAAGCGACAGGATGGAGTAGAAGGCGAGATAACCGCCCTGCCCCATCATGACCACCAGCCGCCCGCGCAGCGCGCTGGATGGCACGATATGGATGACCAGAAAGACGGCCATCGCCAGAATCAGATGTGCTGTGGTTCCCGTCATGTCCTATCCCGCATCATTCGCTGCCAACCGGATCCCGCTATCGCTGCCCTGGTGATGATGGCCGCCGGTGAGGTCCGACAGCCGCCGTCCTTTGTCGGTCAGGCGGCAGACGATCCAGTCGGGCTTGATGGGATTGTCGAACCAGGGAGCCGCGAGCCCCCGCGCGATGCGGGCCTGCACCACTTCGACCGGCACCATCTGCCCGTCCTCGTCGAACAGGGGCAGTTTCCCGCCGGGCTGAGACAGCCTACGTGCGAGATAGCGCAGTTGCGCCGAAGTCGGCACATTCCTGTCCATGATGATTGTTCTTGAAGAATCCCCGACCATCACCTGAGGATAATCGAGAACGCGATCAATCTGGATCACTTTCGTCGGCGATTCCGGCGACAAATGCGCCGATGGCCTCCAGCGTGGCCTCAGGCTGGTCCTGATGCGGTGCGTGGCCACAATCGGGCAGCATCAGCGACTCGACCCTGCCCCCGACACCGGCGACGATCCCCTCGACCTGGGCCGCCGTGCCATAGGCGTCCGTCTCCCCCTGCATCACCAGACAGGGCACGCGGATCGCCGGCAGTAATTCTTCCAGATTCCAATGCAGGAATTCGGGATTCAGCCATGAATCGGCCCATCCCCGGAACGCACAATCGACGTTCGCACCGTGATAGCGCTCCAGCGCCTCCCGCAGGCGCCCGGTCGCAAAGGCCTCACTGGCGGCGGCGATCGAACGGACGCTCACATCCTCGATGAAGATATGTGCGGCCATCGTGACCACGCCGCGCAGCCCGGGCGCGGCAGCCGTCCCGGCATTGATCAGCGCAATGGAACCGCCGTCCGAATGGCCAATCAGAACATGGTCCCCGATGCCCAGATGCCGCAGCAGTTCCGGCAGCACCGTGCGGGCATCGTCATGCATGTAGCTGATCGGGCGCGGCAGCGCACAAGGTGCCGAGCGGCCATAGCCATGCCGACTGTAGGCGAGCACACCACAGCCGGTCCGCGCCGCAAGTTCCTCGGGGAAGGTCCGCCAGAGATCAACGCAACCCAGCCCCTCGTGCAGCAGGACAAGGATCGGGGTCCGTTCACGGTTGCCAAACCAGCGATATTCGATCCTGCCCTGGCTCAGCTTCGCGTAGGATGTTTCGCCCATCATGACCGGCCCGCCCCTCAGACGGCGGCGTCCGGGTCGTCGATCAGGCGGATCCATTCCTGGATCCACACCACACCGGCTTCCTCGGGCAGCTCCGCACCATTGGCATTGTGCTGTGACCGTTCACCTATGATGCGGGCACCGCATCTGGTCAGCAGGTCCTCGAAAAGCTTGCCGCCGAAATTGTAGGTCTCGCCATAGGTCGAGTCCCCCAGACCGAAGACGCCGAACCGCACCTCGGACAGGTCAGGCGCGGCTTCATCGACGGCTTCATAGAAATCCAGCGCATTGTCCGGCACCTCACCCTGTCCGTAGGTGGAGGTTACGATCAGGAACACACCTTCCCGGTCAAACACGCTGGCGTCCAGATCATCCATCAGCATCATCTCGACGGGATGATCACTGATTTGACCGACAGCACGCTGAAGGCGGATCGTATAGACCAAACAGGGGGGTCGATCCAGCCCCGGCGGTGCCTGCACAGGCCCCTTCAGCCATCGCGGCACAGGCCCCTGACGCAACCACTACAAGCATCGGAAAGGGAATCAATTCGCCGTTCGGGCGATTCTAAAGCCTTCGTTAACAAAATTGGCCCATTCCTTGCTGCCAGATATGCAACACCCCGTTCGATGGGGGCTTGCGTTGGCCGGGGGTCAGCGAGTTTTGGGGCGATAGTATCCCCTGGCGTTAACGAACCGAGGAGAAGATCAGATGTTCCGCAAGATTGCTTTTGGCGCGACCTTCGCGACCGCACTGCTGACGATGCGGAGGCCATCACCAAGGCTGCCGACTGGTTCCAGACGGCTGCCCGTGCGGGCCACAAGGAGGCGATGAAGAAGCTGGCCAGCATGTTCGCCGACGGGCGGGGCAAGCCGCAGGATCCCGTACAGGCATGGGCCATCCTGCAGATTGCTGCAGAACGTGGCGACCAGGAGGCTGCCGCGCAGCGTGACGCGCTGGCCGAGACCATGCGTCCGGGTCAGTTGGAGGCAGGCAAGCGCCGTCACGGAAAGATCGTCGACACCTACCAGGGC
>CAXBNO010000275.1:0-5250 GCA_963976775.1 uncultured Kordiimonadales bacterium | reverse complement strand
CTTCAAGGCCGGCGATTACTGGGAGAGCCGACTTTCCGCGCATTACACGTTGCAGGGTGTGGGCGATATCGGTCTGCCACTCAGCTACAACAAGTGGCTCTACCGCGTTCGGGCGAGCGCGTTCCGCCATGTGCTGAAGCAATTGCGGGGCAATCCCGGTGACTGGTCGATCCTGGATGTCGGCTCAGGCACCGGGTTCTACATCGATCAGTGGACACAGCGCCGGTCGCGTGCGCTTGCTGGCGCTGATATCACGGCAACAGCCGTCCGGAACCTGTCCAGCCGCTTTCCCGAGGCCACCTTCCTGCAATGCGACATTGGCGGCGATCTTCCGGAGGCGCTGCAACCGGGAACGCTGGACGTTGTCACCGCCTATGATGTGCTGTTTCACATCGTCGAGGCGGAACCCTACGCGCGGGCGATGCGGAATTTCTCCGACCTGATCCGGCCCGGCGGCTATCTGATCTTCTCGGACAACCTGGTCGATGACGGTCGCAACCACGACACGCATCAGATTTCACGAACAGAGGGAGATGTTCGTGATCTGCTGCGCCAGAATGGCTTCTCGATCGAGAAGATCGTGCCCATGTTCGTCTTCATGAACGACCCGGTTCGCAGTCGCAGCCGGATCATGCGCGCCCTGTTCAACCGGATCTATCGACTGGCCGCCCGCAGCGAAGCCTGGGGCCATGTGGTTGGCACCGTTCTCTATCCGATAGAAGTTGCGGGGTTGCGCTTGCTGTCGCGCGGTCCATCGACAGAGATTTTCATCTGTCGACGGCAAGGCTGACCATTCTCACCCGATGCCACTTCATGTCCTCATCCTGCCGACCGAGGAATTCCTGCCGGTTCATGAACCGCTTGCCGGAATCTTTCAGGGACATCAGCTGGAAGCGCTGCGGATGACCGGCAACGAACAGTTCGGTGTTCTGTCGATCCGATTGCGCCATTCCGTGCCCATGTACATCCGCAGCATCCTGCGTTGCCTGACTTTCCGCAGGCCCGATCCGGCCTTGCCTGCAAAGGGGCTGTCCGGACTTTGCAGACAATTGTGGCGCAGATGGCGTGCCCCGGAATCGATGACGACGGTCGAGGAATGGAACGGCACACCGGTGCTGCGGGTGGAGGGATTGTACGGTCTGCCGCCGTCGCGCCGTTTCGACCCCATCTGGTGGCAACGCGCAGGCTGGGCCGGGTACCGCGACTATTGTGCGCGGTATGGGCGACCGGATCTGATCCATGCCCACAATACCATCTCTGCCGGACTGCTGGCGCACCGGATCGCCCGCCGGGATGGCATCCCCTATGTCCTGACGGAACACAGCAGCGCCTACCGGCTTGACGGGATTCCGGCTTCCCTGTTTCCTGCGATTCGCGCGGCCATCGCCGGCGCGCAGACATTCCTGCCGGTCAGCAAGGCATTGCTGCAGTCCGTGGTGACCCGTATCGGCAAGCCGGACACCGAAGTCGCCGTGCTTGGCAATGTGCTGCCACGCGCCTTCATGGATGTCGCGCGCCGCGAACGAACAGATGGTCCCTTCACCTTTCTCACCGTTGGCAGCCTGCTGCCGGTCAAGAACCAGACCCTGCTGCTGTCCGCGTTCGCGCAGGTTCTCCGCACCTGTCCCGACTGCCGCCTGATGCTGGCAGGTGATGGGCCGCTTCGCCGTTCGCTCGAGCAACAGTCCGCCGAGGCCGGGCTGGGTGATCGGATCGGGTTCCTGGGACTGCTGGAACCGGAACAGGTCCGCGCGCAGATGCTGCAGGCCGACGCCTTCGTCTTTCCCAGCCAGTTCGAAACCTTTGGCGTCGCGCTGATCGAGGCCATGGCCTGCGGCCTGCCGGTGATTGCCATGGCATCGGGCGGACCGGAGGAGATCGTCACACCGGCGAACGGGCGGCTGGTCGCTCCGGCGGACAGGGCCGGGCTGATCGCGGCAATGGTGGATGTTGCCTCGGCGCCCGAAAGCTTCGATACCGAAGCCATTCAGGCCAGCGCGCGGGCAACCTGGGGCCCCTCGGGATTTGGCCAGAAGCTTCGCGCAGTCTACGCCAAAGCATGTGGGACCTGAAATGAGCAGGACAGAAGAGCCGGACCTGAACCAGATCCCCAACTATCGCCAGTGCAGCGTCGGGGTACTGGATACGGGCGATGATCCGGACATGCGCTTCGACGACGAAGGGCGCTGCCACTACTACCACGACTACATGCGCGCCGCCGCCGAACAGGTCCACGAAGGACCGGAGGGCGAAGCCATGCTGCAGGCGCTGGCCGCACAGATCCGTGCGGACGGCAAGGGCAAGCCCTACGACTGCATCATGGGTCTGAGTGGCGGCGTCGACAGCACCTATGTAGCCCTGCAGGCGCGCCGTCTGGGACTGCGCCCGCTTGCCGTCCATCTCGACAATGGCTGGAACGCGGAACTGGCGGTCCAGAACATCGAGCAGATCGTCAGCCGCCTGGATATTGACCTGCACACCCATGTCATTGACTGGAACGAGTTCCGCGACCTGCAGCGCGCCCAACTGAAGGCATCCGTGATCGATATCGAGGTCGTGTCGGACCACGCGATATTCGCCGTACTGAACCGGTTGGCATCGAAGTACGGCATCCGACATGTGCTCAGCGGGACCAACGTCGTGACCGAATTCGTCATGCCCCCGCGCTGGATCTACGCCAAGACCGATCACGTGAACATCAAGGCCATACACGCTGCCTATGGCGAGGTGCCGCTGAAGACCTATCCCTTCATGTCACTGAAGCTCAAGAAGTGGGACCTGATGTTCCGGGGACTCAGGTCCCACTCCATCCTGAACCTGTTGCCCTACGACAAGGCTGCCGTGAAACAGCGGGTCATCGGGGGACTGGGCTGGCGGGACTATGGCGGCAAGCACCACGAGTCGATCTTCACCCGCTTCTACCAAGGCTATATCCTGCCGGTGAAGTTCGGTGTGGACAAGCGCAAGGCCCATCTGACCAACCTGATCTATGCCGGACAGATCACGAAGGAAGATGCGCTGGCCGAATTGTCGGCCCCGCCCTACGACCCGGATCAGATGGAGGAGGACCGCCAGTTCGTTTCCAAGAAGCTGGGATTCACGCTGGCCGAGTTCGACGAGATCATGCGCGCCCCGCCGCGCCCCCACAGCGATTATGCGGTCGAACGTTCTGTCTATGAGTCGTATCCGGCGCTTCGCCCCTTGCGCGGTGCCTTCAACCTGATCAAGCGCAGCGCCGGAAAGCGCGCCTGATTGTCGGGATCGGCTGTCCTCGAATGACCGGAACAGAAACTCGGTGGCTGAAGGACAAGCAGATCCTGCTGATCTCGCCGCAGGACTGGGACCACATACCGATTTCCAAGCATCACTATGCCGAGGCGCTCGGGCTTGCGAACAGGGTCCTCTTCCTGGATCCCCCGGACTGGTCAATGCGCCCGGGCGCGGTGCGCAGCGCGGCAACGGAACGGCAGGGCGTGGAGCGCATCACCTGGCGGCCATGCCTGCCGAGGGCGCTGCGGTTTCATGCGCCGGAGCTCTACCGGCTCTGGATCGGACGGGAGGTCCGTCGGCTGGTCCGGACGCTGCGGGCCAGCCCGGATCTGGTCTGGTGCTTCGATTTCAATACCTACCCTGACCTGCGCGCATTCGGTGCGCCGCGCGCGATCTTCCATCCGGTGGACCCGATCAGCGATCCCCGGCAGGCCCGGGTCGGCCGGACCGCCGATCTCGTGCTCAGCGTGTCGGAACGCATTCTGGCGAGCGTGACGGCTCATGCACCTGGCCCCATCAGCGCCGTGATCAGTCATGGTACTGGGCCGGAGTTCGAGGCACTGGCGCGCATGGAGCCGAGCGCGGAAGCGCGGGTTGGCACCATTCAGTGCGGCTATTTCGGAAACCTCGACCGCCCCACCATCAACGTCGACCTGTTGAGAGCGGTGGCCCGGCAGCATCCGGATATCACCTTCCATTTCTGGGGACCGTTCAGCGCGGGTTCACCCCTGACGGCGGCGTTGGCGGATTGCGGGAACTGCAAGTTTCACGGCGCGCTGCCGAAGGCGGAACTGGCCCAGGCCGCAGCGAAAATGGACTGCCTGTTGCTGAGCTATCAGGACCACGCAACCGAGTCGGACCGTTCGAATTCGCACAAGTTCCTGGAGTATTTCGCTACCGGGAAAGTGGTTGTCAGCACCCGCATGTCGATCCATGCCGACGACCCTGAACTGATCCGAATGTCCGGATCAGCCGATGACAGCGACTTCCCTGATCTCTTCAGCGAGACGGTGAGCGACCTGGGCACCCACAACGCGCCGCAACGCCAGAAGCGGCGCAAGGCACTGGCACTGCAGAACACCTACCCCCGCAACATCGCACGGATCGACAGCATTCTCTGCCAGATCGAGACCACCACCGGCAGCCGCAAGGAAACGAGATCATGAGCATGAAACGATTGATCGCCCGCAGTGTCGATGTCCTGCCCTGGGGTCTGCGCAACCGCATCAAGTCGCTGCCACTGGTGGCGCCTTTGCAGCGCTGGCTGGTCAATTCGGCGATGAAGGATACCGAGTTCGTGCACCGCATCACCGCTGGTCCCGCCAAGGGTCTCTCCATGCGGATCAGGCTGCCGGAGGACAAGCAGTACTGGACCGGCACCTGGGAGCAGGACGTGACCAGCGCCCTCGCGGCAGAGGTCGCGCCGGGCATGATCTGCTACGACATCGGCAGTCACCGGGGCTTCATGGCTGGCGTCATGGCTGTAGGCGGTGCGGCGGAAGTGATCTGCTTCGAACCCAACCCCCAGAACGCGGAGACGATCAAGGATCTGATCGCATTGAATCCACAGATGAACCTGTCACTGCAGACACTTGCCGTGGGCGCGGCCGACACGACAGCCACCTTCGAGGTCATGCCGGAGACCAGCATGGGCAAGCTTTCGAGCTCCAGCTTCCAGCACGGCACCGATGGCCAGACGAGGATCGAAGTCCGGGTCGCGCGGCTGGATACCCTGATCGAAAGTCAGGTCATAGCCCCCCCTGACCTGCTGAAGATCGATATCGAAGGTGCAGAGCAGGATGCCCTGCAGGGTGCGACCGCCACGGTCGGAAAGTTCAGGCCCACCCTGCTGATCGAGGTCCACTCCCACGACCTTCTGACCAGCTGCCGCCAGTGGCTGGCAGAAAGAAATTACCGGATGCATGTCGTGCAACAGGACCTGGACACCATCACCGCCGCCAACTTCCATGTCTGCCATCT
>CAXBNO010000274.1:0-5287 GCA_963976775.1 uncultured Kordiimonadales bacterium | reverse complement strand
TCCCTGACGGATGCCGAAACCGTCTCGAAGCGGCGCTTGCCGGTCCTGCCACTGGCCTGTTCCGTGCTGGGTGCAGTGCTGGAACGGCTGCAGCCAGGGCGCCTGGTCTTTTCCGCGCATGGGGTCCGAGAAGGTGCCTATCTCGAGACGCTCTCGGATGCGGACCGGCGCATTGATCCGCTGCTGGCCGCGGCAGAGGCCATGGCGGCACAGGAAACGCGTTTCGGTGCCTCGATCGGGCATGAGATCTTCGCCTGGTGCACTCCGCTCTTCGGGGGTGAATCGGGGGCTGAGGCCCGTCTGCGGCGGGTGGCCTCCGTGCTGTCCGATATCGGCTGGCGCATGCATCCGGACTATCGCGCGACACATGCGTTCAGGCGAGTCCTGCGGGCACCCCTGCTGGGGGTCGACCATACAGAGCGGGCATTCATCGCCACCACCGTCCTGCGGCGCTATTCCCACAAGGCGAGCGGTGATGCGGTGGAGGAGATGCAGGCCCTGTTGTCCGGCGAAATGATCCGGCGCGCCAGTCGGATCGGTGCAGCCATGCGCCTGGCCCAGACCCTTGGCTGTGGCGCGCCCGCTGCCCTGACCGGCGCCGCGATCGCACTTGACGGCGACGAGATCTGCCTGTCGGTGCCGGAGAAACTGCGCGACCTGATCGGTGAGACCGTTGAGAGCCGCCTGAAACGTCTGGCCGACAGTTTCGAGTGTTCAAGCCGGATCGTCAGCGTCTGAGCGGCTCGATCCCTACCAGATCGGCATCGCCGCCAATGCGGAGACACCACAGAGCGCGAGTGCCGCGCGTCTGAACAGGCTTTCCGATGCGAAGGGGAACAGGCGCGCGCCCAGAAGAAGTCCGATCCCGTAAACGGGACCAAGCACCAGCGCGAACAGCAACTGTTCCATGCCGATGAGGCCGTAGGCGAGGAACGTCAGGCCGCCGATCACCATCGTCACCGCGAACAGGGCGTTCACGTTGTGGCGCACGGTGCGTGCGTCTTCCGCCCCGCCGACCCAGAACAGGATCACCGGCGGACCATAGAAGCTGGCGATTCCCCCGGCGATACCCGACATCAGGCCGACACCCACCACTCCGGCGGTCGGCACGGGTCTCGTCCGCCGCCAGCCGGCGGCCATGGCCAGTACCGCTGCCAGAACCATCAGGGCAATGATCCAGCGAAGCTGGTCTGTCGGGGCATGCGCCAGGATCCAGGTGCCACAGGGGGTCGCAATGGCAATGCCGATGGTGATCGGCACCATCTCCCGCCAGTTGCAGCTTCGGATGCCCTGCAGCGTGAGGGGCAGGCCAAAGGTGGAATTGATCATCCACAGCACCACAACGGCGATCTTCGGATCCAGCAATGCGCTGGACAGTGGCACGAAGACCAGCGCGGCACCAAAGCCGCTGAAGCCGCGTGTCAGCCCGGCCAGCGCCATGGCGAGTGCCAGCAGCAGGGTCTCGAATGTCATCAGGGCGACGACGCCGTCGCCGATGATGCTCATTGCGTGGTGTCGAGCGGGATCTCCACGACTTCCTGCCCGCGGATGGCGAGGCCGAGGCTTCCGGCCTTCAGCCGCAATGCATCCTCGCCGAAGACTTCCCGCCGCCAGCCCTTCAGGGCCGGTATGTCCGCTGCGTCGTCCGCCGCCAGCTTCTCGATATCCGGTCCCGGACAGACCAGTTTCTGTGCAACCCCGTGGGCGGCACACTTGCGTTTCAGCAGCACCTTCAGCAGTTCGATGACCGGCAGCAGAGCGGGCGCAGGTGGTTCGGCGCGTTCCACTCTGGGCCAGGAGTCCTTTGGCTGATCCAGTGCGGTCTGCACCGCTTCCATCAGACCGGCGCCGAAGGGGCCGTCGGCGATCTTGCGGTTCAGGCTGCGGATCGCGGCCAGCTTGTCCCGGCTTTCCGGCGGGTCGGAGGCGATCTCCAGCAGTGCCTCGTCCCGGATGACGCGGTTGCGGGGCAGGTCGCGGCGTTGTGCCTCCCGTTCCCGCCATGCGGCGAGCTCACGCAGCACCGCCAGGAATCGGGGCTTGTTGGTGCGGGCCTTCAGCCGCTTCCAGGCGTCTTCCGGCTCGACGGAATAGATGCCGAGATCAGCCAGTGTCGCCATCTCGCCGCCCACCCAGGAGGCACGACCGGTGCGCTCCAGATCCTCCAGCATGCGGTCATAGACGGTGCGCAGGTGCGTGACATCGGACAATGCGTAGGACAGCTGCTTCTCGCTCAGCGGGCGGCGCGACCAATCCGTGAAGCGGCTGGTCTTGTCGATGCTCTGGCCCGCCAGCTTGCGCACCAGGGCGTCGTAGGCGATCTGTTCTCCGAAGCCCATGACCATCGCCGCGATCTGGGTATCGAACAGCGGCGTCGGTACCGTGCCGGTCAGGTTGACGAAGATCTCGATATCCTGGCGCGCGGCGTGGAAGACCTTGACGATGGCCTCATCGGCCAGCAGTGCCAGCAGTGGCTGCAGTTCAAGATCCTTCGCCAGCGGATCGATGATCGCGCCGTCGTCCTCCGGCCCGGCCAGCTGGACCAGGCAGAGCTTCGGATAGTAGGTGTTCTCCCGAAGGAACTCGGTATCGATGGCGACATACGACTGCCCGGAGAGCCCGTCGACATAGCGCTGAAGTGATTCTGTGTCGGTAATGATCTGCATGGCGGTGGCTTATAGCAGATCAGCCGCCCTCGCCAGCAGGAACGCGCGCGCAGGCGCATGAACTGGCGGATCAACCTTGACAAGCGGGTTCATAGGGGCTTCGTTCCGGCGCGCCTTCTCCGATCCGTTCCAACAGATGGTTTTCCGCTGATGCACGCCTTTCGATCCCATACCTGCGGTGCCCTGCGCCGCGCCGACGTGAACACTTCCGTCCGCCTGTCGGGCTGGATTCACCGTAAGCGTGACCATGGCAATCTGCTGTTCGTCGATCTGCGCGACCATTACGGCCTGACGCAATGCGTGGTCGAGGCGGATGAGGCGGGCTTCACCGAGGTTGATCAGGTCCGCGCGGAGAGCGTCATCACTGTCACCGGTCGCGTCGTACCGCGTGATCCGGAGGCCATCAATCCTGACCTGCCCACAGGCGAGGTCGAGGTCCGGATCGAGAGCGTCGAAGTGCAGAGCAGTACCGGCGACCTGCCGATGCCGGTGTTCGGCGACCAGGAATATCCGGAAGACATCCGCCTGAAGTACCGCTTCCTCGACCTGCGCAGGGAGCGCATGCACCGCAACATCACCATGCGCTCGAAGATCATCTCGGCCATTCGCCGGCGGATGAACGACGAAGGCTTCATGGAGTTCCAGACGCCGATCCTGACGGCCTCCAGCCCCGAGGGCGCGCGTGACTTCCTGGTGCCCAGCCGCGTGCACCCGGGTCAGTTCTATGCCCTGCCGCAGGCCCCGCAGCAGTTCAAGCAGCTGCTGATGATCTCCGGCTTCGACCGCTATTTCCAGATCGCCCCCTGCTTCCGCGACGAGGATGCGCGCGCCGACCGCAGCCCGGGCGAGTTCTACCAGCTGGACGTGGAGATGAGCTTCGTCACGCAGGAGGACGTGTTCCAGGCCATCGAGCCGGTGCTGGCGGGCACGTTCGAGGAATTCTCCGACTGGCCGGTGGTCGACAAGCCGTTCCCCCGGATTCCCTTCCGGGAGGCGATGCTGCGCTATGGCACCGACAAGCCCGATCTGCGCATTGCCGAAAGCATGGATATCCATGACGTGACGGAAGACTTCCGTGGTGGGGGCTTCGGCATCTTCGCGCGCTCCATCGAGAAGGGCGCGGTCGTGCGTGCCATCCCGGCGCCGGGGGCAGGCGGACGTGCACGCTCCTTCTTCGACGGCATGAACGACTGGGCCCGTCGTGAAGGCGCGGCAGGTCTTGGCTACATCATCTTCGGCGAGGAAGGCCCCAAGGGACCGATCGCCAACAATCTGGATGCCGCGCGGGTGGAGTCCATCCGGGTCGCCTGTGGTCTGAATGCAGGTGACGCCGTGTTCTTCGCCTGTGATCAGGCCGCCGGTGCCGCCAACCTGGCCGGCAAGGCCCGGGTGAAGCTGGCGGACCAGCTGGAGCTGATCACCCGCAATCAGTACCGGTTCTGCTGGATCGTCGACTTCCCGCACTTCGAATGGAACGAGGACGAGAAGAAGATCGATTTCTCCCACAATCCCTTCTCCATGCCCCAGGGCGGGATGGAGGCGCTGGAGAGCATGGATCCGCTCGACATCCTCGCCTACCAGTACGACATCGTCTGCAACGGCATCGAGCTGTCGTCCGGCGCGATCCGTAACCATCGCCCCGACATCATGCTGAAGGCATTCGAGGTCGCGGGCTATGCGGCGGAGGAAGTGGAAACCCAGTTCGCTGGGATGCTGAACGCGCTGCGCTATGGCGCGCCGCCTCATGGCGGCATTGCGCCGGGTATCGACCGTATCGTCATGCTGATCCTGGACGAGCCGAACCTGCGCGAGATCGTGGCCTTCCCCATGAACCAGCAGGCCCAGGACCTGCTGATGGGGGCCCCGGCACCGGCCGACCCGAAGCAGTTGCGCGAACTGCACATCCGCACGGTCATGCCGAAGACGGAGAAAAAGGACGACTGAGGCCGGTCAGAGGTGCCTGCGGAAATCCATGCGCTGATGCAGCAGGATCCGCAGGATCACCACGTCACCATTGTCACGGCGGTTGAAGAACACGACATGAGATCCGGCCTGGACGGAAAGAAGGCCGCCTTTGACTTCGCTCGCGTCGCGATCATTGGCTTCTGACAGGCACAGTTTCTCGAACGTTGCATCGATGCGCGAAAGGTATGAGACGACCTGTTCCGTACCCCAGCGCTCCAGCGTGTATTCACCTATGGAATCAAGATCATCCTGAGCCTTGGCTGTAAGGATGAAGCGGACATTGTTCAACGCTTCACACCAAGTCGTTCAAGTGTGTCGTCAAGGCTGTAGGTTGCAAACTCGCCCCGTTCGGCCTGTTCCCAGCCGATGTCGATGGCTTCGCGCAGGCGGGCGAGCCTTGCTTCCTCGCTCATTTCCTGCTCGATCTGCCGGCGCAGGGCTTCGCGCACAACTTCGGAAGCATTGTTGTAAAGCCCGCTTGCCACCTTTTCGCGTACATAGTCGTTCAGCCGGTCGGTCAGTGAAACGTGCATGGGATGCTCCTCTGGCTCAGGCCATATTGTACAGGCATTGACAATCCTTGTCTGCATCCCGCGCGCGTCGGGCCTGCGTTCCGGGCAGGTGCTGAGAGTGATTTTCATGTATGCTCCGTCGCA
>CAXBNO010000273.1:0-5303 GCA_963976775.1 uncultured Kordiimonadales bacterium | reverse complement strand
CTGACGTATCTGCTTTCCGGCACGGTCTTCGGACTGCTGGCCTGGCGTGGCTTCAATGACGCCTACAACAAGCAGGACATGGGCTCCTTCATCATGGAACAGAGCACCAAGGTGCTGATCTGGCCGGGGCATTACCTGCTGCCGGTCGGGGCGTCCCTGATGGTTCTGGTGCTGGTGTTCAAGTTCGTTTCCTACATATCTGGGCGGCCCCAACTGGGCACGCCTGGCCATATTGTTGAATAGGAGGGCGACCTGTCCGACGTACAGATAGGTTTTGCTGGGATCGGCATCCTGCTGGCCCTCATCGCGCTGCGTGTACCCATTGGTGTCTGCCTGATCGGGGTTTCCTTTGCCGGAATCTGGATGCTGGTTGGTGAGCGCGCTGCCTGGGGTTCCATTGGTGTCATCCCTTACAGCTTCGCGGCAACATGGCAGCTCAGTTCCGTGCCCATGTTCCTGCTGATGGGCTTTCTCTGCTATCACGCGGGCCTGACGAAGGGCATGTTTGACGCGGCCCGCATGTGGATGTCGCGCCTGCCGGGTGGTCTCGCCATTGCCACGATCTTCGGTGCTGCCGGCTTTGCCGCCGTCACCGGGTCCTCTGTCGCCTGCGCCGCAGCCATGGGCCGGATCGCGGTGCCGGAGATGATGCGCCACCGGTATGACGCGGCACTGGCAACGGGTACAGTGGCAGCCGCCGGTACCATCGGCGCCCTGATCCCGCCGTCCATCCTGATGATCCTCTACGGCATCATTGCCGAGGTTCCGATCAGTGCACTCTTCCTGGGCGGCGTCGGTGCCGGCCTGCTGACCACGTTCAGCTATGTCGCGGTCGTCATGATCCGGGTGAAACTGAAGCCCGAGCTTGCCCCACAGTTGCACGAGGATGTTTCCCTGGCCGACAAGCTGGCAGCGCTGAAGGAAACGTGGCCGGTGCTGTTGCTGATGCTGGGTGTCTTCGGCGGTCTCTTCTCGGGTGCATTCACACCGACGGAGGCCGGTGCGGTCGGTGCCGCCATCGCCACCATCATCGCGGCCCTGAAGGGATCCCTGACGTGGGTCAGTTTCCGGGACGCGCTGTCGGAGACACTGCTGACCTCTGCCTCCCTGTTCATCATCGCCATCGGCGCCAGCATGTTGACCCGGTTCCTGGCGTTCAGCGGTGCCGGTGACTACCTGTCGGATGCCGTCACGGCGATGGGCGCGGACCCGCTGCTGCTGCTGCTCGGCATTTCCCTGATCTACCTGTTGCTCGGCATGTTCCTGGAACCCATCGGGGCCATGCTGCTGACACTGCCGATCCTGTTGCCGATCATCGATACCGCCGGGTTCAGCCTGATCTGGTTCGGTGTCCTGCTGACCAAGTTCCTGGAGATCGGCATGATCACACCACCCATCGGGCTGAATGTGTTCGTGATCAAGGGCGTGGTTGGGGACCTGGCATCAACGGGCACGATCTTCCGCGGTATAGCCTGGTTCCTGGTGGCGGACTTCTTCATTGTCATCGCGCTGATCGCCTTTCCGGAGATCATTCTCTACCTGCCGTCCCTGGTCGGCTGACGGCGAAACGGGCAGTCGGGTGCCGAGGGTGGCCTGTCACCTCTGTCACCCCTGCACGGCACCCGTGTATGATCCGTTCATCGCCCCCGCAGCCGGAGCCGGGCGATGAACGGAGGGGAACATGAAGACCAGGAACCTCACGCCTGCCACCGGGAGCGAGATCACAGGTATCGACGTTCGTGCGCTGGATGATGCCGGCTTCGCGGAGATCGAGGCACTCTGGCTGCAGCGCTGCCTGATCGTCATCCGTGACCAGCATCTGACTCCGGCGGAGCTATGTACCTTCAGCCGACGCTTCGGCGAACTGGAACCGCCGCCTGCCAGCGAGGCCAGAAGACGCGACGAGGAGGCCCCGGAGATGTGGGTCATCTCCAACGTCGTGGAGAACGGGAAGGCCATTGGCGCCCTGGGCAGCGGCGAGGCCGAATGGCACACCGACATGTCCTACATCCCTGCCCCGCCCTCGGCCTCCGTGCTTTACGGGCGGGAGGTTGTCACGAACGGTGGCCGCACATGGTTCGGCAACATGATGGCGGCGCTCGACGCCATGCCAGCGAGGCTGCGCGAGCGGTTGGAGGGAAAGACCATCAACCATGATTCGAGCTACACCTCGGCTGGTGACCTGCGAAAGGGCATGCAGCCGGTCACGGACGTCACGGTTGCCCCCGGCGCGCGCCACCCCGCCATACGTCCGCATTCCGTTACCGCGCGCGAAGCGCTCTTCACCGGTCGCCGTACCAACGGCTGGATCGTGGGCATGGACGTCGCCGAAAGCGAGGAACTGCTCGACCAGATCTGGGCCTGGTGTACCCGCGAGGAATTCCTTTATGTGCATGAATGGCGCGCCAATGACCTGCTGGTCTGGGACAACCGCTCGACCATTCATCGCCGGGAAGCCTTTGACGCCAGTGCGCGCAGGGTGATGTGGCGCTGTCAGGTCCGGGATGTGACCTGAGTGGTCGGACCTTGCAGTCGTGTCAGCACTGCTGCACCAACCTGGTGATCAAAGGCGAATGTCGATGCCCTGGTGCTGTGTTGAAAGGCCCGGCTGCAGATCGGCGCGTGCGCGCTGGCTGCCGCTCTGGTTCAGAAAGGCAGCGAAGTCGCGGGAGATCGCATCATCCTCTCTGCGGTCGGATCGTGCCGACCTGTCGGAGATGCCCCGTACGCTTCCATCATCGCTAAGCCCGCGGTCACCTTCGTCGCGTTCGAAGTCGCTGGCAGGACCCGATCCGGGAACTGTCTGTGGGTCCACTGGCCTCTGATCGGCGGCCCTGGCGCCGTCACTCTGGGGAATGGAGTCATCTTCGGGCTCGGATTTGCCGGGCGAGTCCTCCAGCGCCGCCTTCTGCTCTTCCGCTCGGATGGCGTTGAGTTCGCTGCGTGCATCAGCGCGCTTGCTTTCCGCATCCGCCGCAACACTGCGGTCCGCACCCGAAGGCTCGACCGGCGCCAGCGCTGCACGCTTGACGACATCCATCTTCGCGATCGTCGCCTCCGGGTCACCGGCAATGGGGCTGGTGTTGATCGAGACATGGCCGCCAACGGCGTAGCTGCGCCCGTCCGGTCCCTTTTCCATCTCGTACTCAGGTGCACCGGCATACTGGCCCCCGGCGGTCGCATGCGCCTGCTCGTGAGCGCGAACCTCCCGGTCACGCGCCTGAAGTTCCTTGATCTGCTCCCGTTCCTGCTCCGTCAGTTCGGTGCCTGTCGTGGTCGACTGTTTCGGATCAGTACCGGGCTTGCCGGTCGTCCGGCCTGCTTCGCTGGCGGCAATCTGCGCTGCGATCAGTGTCCCACCAGCGACAGTGACGCCACGGGTTTCACGAAAGCCTGGGGGCACCGCAGGATCACGCGTCGGTTCCCGTGTCTCGGCACCGCGCCCAACGGATTGCTGGGCACGCGCCACCTGTGGAAGACCGTCAGCGCGGCTGGTCTGCAGTGCGCCGATCATCCGGTCGGACCCGACATGTCGGAACGTTTCAGTTGCATCCTGCCAGTGAAACAGGTGAACGTTAATCAATCGTCAACATGAGTGTTTCAGGTTCTTCCCCGACCGGTAACGAAACATGGTTACCGGAAAAACATGATCTTCATCACAAATTGTTCGAATAATTCCCCGGCCAGTGGTGTTGCGTTACCGGGACCGAAAATTTTGGCCCCGGTAATGACCACCAATGACCGGGCAAGAAATGTTGACCAAGGCACGCGAGCCAGAGATCAGGGACGCGGTGAGTGAAGTCTGCGGAAGGCTTTCCTCAACCGTTACACTCGAGACACTCCGATATTGGGAGTTCATACGCGGGGAGCGCATCTGGCCGCTCAGGCGCGATCTCAATCCGATGGATATCGTCGAGCATCTGCCGAACCTGATGATCCTGGGCGTGGAGCGCGATCCGCTCGATTTCGTCTATCGGCTGACCGGAACGCTGATCGACGAGAACATGAAGGGACCACTGAAGGGCTGTCGCGTCAGCGAGTTGCCGCATCAGGCCGGGCCCGGAGAGTATTGGGAAATGCTCCGTCAGGTCGCCGAGCGGGGCCTGCCCTGCACGCGACCGATGCCTTATGTCGGCCCGCATCAGGACTTCAAGCGCTGCGAACTGGTTGCCTTGCCCCTGTCGGCAGACGGAACATGCGTGGATCAGGTACTGGTCGCTGCCGATTTCATCACGATCGTGGACGATTAGGTCGCCCGGCTGGCTGTGCGCTGACTGCGCCGCCCCGGTCAGACCACGCGCTTGCGTCGGGAAGAGATGACGCCTGTATTCACGCCGAACCAGCCAATCTCCCCTGACAGGCGACCATATTCGATCTTCGGGCAGCGGTTCATCACGACCTTCAGACCAGCGGCCTCCGCCGTTGCGGCCGCCGCATCGTTGCGTACACCAAGTTGCAGCCAGAGCACCTTCGCACCGATACGGATCGCGTCGTCTGCTATGGGCGGAATGGCGTCGGAATTGCGGAAACAGTCCACCATGTCGACAGCCACATCGATGTCGTCAAGCGTGGCCACCGCCGGCTCACCGAGAATGACCGTCGCTGCCGCCGCTTCCTTCGGGTTTACCGGGATCACCCGGTAGCCCTTTTCCTGCATGTACTTCATGGCGAAGTAGCTGGGGCGGTTCCAGTTGGCGCTCGCGCCGACCATCGCCACGACCTTCACGGTCTGCAGGATCTCCCTGATGTAGGCATCACTGTAGCTCTCGTGCGCCATGGCGACGGCATCTGCGGCGGCGGTCGTCATGCTCAGCGGTCCTCCCAGACCGGCGGTCGCTTGTCGATGAAGGCCTGGATGCCTTCATTGGCGTCGCGGGCCACCATGTTCTCCATCATCACGCCGGAGGCATAATCATAGGCGGCATTCAGGTCCGGCGCCTCCAGCTGGCGATAGAAGGCCTGCTTGCCGACCTTCAGCGTGTAGGACGATTTCGACGCGATCCGTTCCGCCATCGCGGTGACGGCCTCATCCAGGTCCGCAGCAGGGACCGTGCGGTTGACCAGGCCGAAGCGCACCGCATCATCGGCGCTCATCAGTTCACCGGTCAGCAGCATTTCCATGGCGTGCTTGCGGCTGACATTGCGGCCCAGCGCCACCATCGGCGTATGGCAGAACAGGCCAATGTTCACCCCCGGTGTTGCGAACTTCGCGTCATCCGCCGCAATGGCCAGATCGGCACTGGCGACAAGCTGGCACCCGGCGATGAATGGTCGAGCGGTTGTCCCAGACCAGCAGGTCATTG
>CAXBNO010000272.1:0-5305 GCA_963976775.1 uncultured Kordiimonadales bacterium | reverse complement strand
GGCCACCCACGCAAGTATCCTGAAATGGGTGGCCGGGAGGGGGAGTGGGGTGGAACGGTCAGCAAACGACTCCAGACAGAACCACGCTACCCCCGGCTGCGCGGGATATCCACGTCGCGGTGGATGGAGACCGACAGGATCAGGCCGAAGCCGATCAGCAGGGTCAGCATCGCGGTTCCGCCGTAGGAAATCAGCGGCAGCGGCACGCCGACGACGGGCAGGATGCCTGTCACCATGCCGATATTGATGAAGATATAGAGGAAGAAGGTGGTGGCGATGCCGACCGCGACCAGCCGCCCGAACTGATGCCGCGAGCGGAAGCCGATGGCATAGGCATAGATCAGGATCAGGATGTAGAGGCCCATCAGCGCCAGTCCGCCGACCATGCCGAATTCCTCCGCCAGCATGGTGAAGATGAAGTCGGTGCGCATCTCGGGCAGGAAATTCAGGTGGCTCTGCGTCCCCTGCAGGAAGCCCTTGCCGGAAATGCCGCCTGACCCCAGAGCGATCTTCGACTGCATGATGTGATAGCCCGCGCCCAGCGGATCACTCTCCGGGTTCAGGAAGGTCATGATGCGGCCCTTCTGGTACTCGTGCAGTTGCGACCAGGCGATGGGCATGGCCGCCAGCGCCACGCCCAGCGCCAGCGCGAACTTCCACAGCCGCACCCCGGCGAGGAACAGCACGATGGATCCGCCCGCCGCCAGCAGCAGCGCCGTGCCGAGATCCGGCTGCTTCAGCACCAGCAAGGTCGGCATGCCGATAAGCGCCAGCGGCGGCAGCAGGAAGGTGATACGGCCCGTATCCTCCAGCGAAAGGCCGTGGAAATAGCGGGCCAGCGCCAGCACCAGCGCGATCTTCATGACTTCGGACGGCTGCAGGTTGAAGAACCCGAGGCTGATCCAGCGGGTCGCCCCCATGCCCGTGGTGCCGACGAACTCGACCGCCAGCAGCAGGACCAGCGCCACTGCATAGATCAGATAGGCCCAGCGCATCCAGAAGCGGATGTCGATCAGCGCGATCAGCAGCATCAGGAATGCGCCACCGCCGAAGCGGATGATCTGCCGGATGGCCCAGGGCTGCACTTCGCCACCGGCGGCCGAATAGAGCATGGCGAAGCCGACCGACGCCGTGATCGCGATCAGCAGCACCAGCCCCCAGTTCAGGCTGAGCAGTTTCCTGCCGAACCGCAGGTCCGGTCCGTCGTCGCGATAGCCCATGGCCACGGCTCAGTCCTCCCGTTCCGGACTGACGGCGACACGCTGACTGCGGTTGGTGGCCGGATCGAGCTCCAGCGTCGCCTCCATGATCGTCCGCGCAACCGGCGCGGCGGCAGCGGAGCCACTGCCGCCATGTTCAACGACAACGGAGAGGGCATAGCGCGGCTTTTCCACCGGAGCGTAGGCGACGAACAGGGCGTGGTCACGGCTGCGCCACTCGATATCCTCGTTCTTCAGCACCCCCGACTCGCGTTCGGCGCGGGTGATGCGCCGGACCTGGGACGTGCCCGTCTTGCCCGCCATCTCCCAGCCTTCCTGCGTGATCCTGTGGGCACGCGCGGTGCCACGCTTGCCGTTCACCACGTCGATCATGCCCTGGCGCACGTGGCGCAGGGCGTCCTTCGACAGGCCCAGCGGCGGGGCCTCCACGTCGGGTTCGTCGCGGAACACAAGCCTGGGCGAGACTGCACGCTCCCCGTTCGCCAGCCGCGCGGTCATGGTCGCGAGCTGTAGCGGTGTGGCCAGCAGATAGCCCTGGCCGATGCCCAGGATCAGCGTCTCGCCGCCCTGCCAGGCCTCCCCGATCGCGCCTTCCTTCCAGGCCGGGTTCGGCACCAGCCCGGCACTCTCCCCCGGAAGCTCCGCCAGCAGGGTCTGGCCGAGACCGAGGCGCTCCGCCATCACGGCGATCTTCTCCACCCCGACCCGCCGGGCAATATCGTAGAAATAGACGTCGCAGCTCTGCGCCAGGGCATCATTCAGGTCCATCCAGCCGTGACCCCAGCGCTTCCAGCAATGGAAGGTGTGATTGCCCAGCACATGCTTGCCGTTGCAGAACACCCGATGTGCCGCGCCGGCCACATTGGCCTCCATCGCTGCCAGCGCCACAACCATCTTGAAGGTCGATCCCGGCGGATAGCGCCCGGCGATGGTCTTGTCGGTCAGGGGCTTGCGGCTGTTGCGCAGCAGTCTCTGCCACTCGCTGTTGCCGATGCCGACATTGAAGGCATTGGGGTCGAAGCCGGGCGTCGAGGCCAGGGCGAGCACATCGCCATTGTGAATGTCCATCACGACTGCGGCCCCGCTTTCGGGCCGCAGTGCCTGGGTGGCGATCCGCTGCAGCCGCGCATCGATGGTCAGCTGAATGTCGGAACCGGGACGGCCCTCCGTGCGGGACAGCTCGCGGATGACCCGGCCAAAGGCATTCACCTCCACCCGCTGATTGCCGGCCGCACCGCGCAGCGTGCCCTCGAAGCTGCGCTCCAGACCTCGCCGCCCGGTACGGAAGCCCGGCAGTTCCAGCAGCGGGTCGCCGTCACCGTCCTTCAGGTCCTTCTCGCTGACCGGACCGACATAGCCGACCGTGTGGCCCAGGTAGACCCCCAGCGGATAGTCGCGGGTCTGGCCGACATCCAGCTGGATGCCGGGCAGGTCGGGGCTGCGGACATTGATGCGGGCGAATTCCTCCCACGTCAGATTGTCGACGACGGAGATCGGCACGAAGCGGCGCTTCCGGCTGACATCGCGCAGCACCCGCGCCCGGGTCAGGTCGCTGACCGGCACGATCCAGTTCAGGCGATCCAGTGTCTCCTCCACCGACTTCGTCTGTTCCGGCACGATCAGGACGCGGAAGTTCTGGCGGTTCGTCGCCACCGGCACGCCGCGCCGGTCCAGGATGCGCCCGCGCGGCGGTGCCAGCAGGGCGAGATTGATGCGGTTCTCGTCGGCCAGCATCCTGTACTGGTCACCCTCGATCACCTGCAGGTAGTACATGCGGGCGCCAAGTGCCGCGAACAGCGCCGCCTTCATGCCCCCCAGCATTAGCGCGCGGCGCGTGAACACCGGATAGCGGGCCTTTTCGACGCGTCCCCTCATGCGCCCACCTGTCCGGTCATGCGCCCACCCTGATCGGTCATGCGAAGGCCTGTCCGGTCATGCGATGGCTGAGCAGCAGCAGCGGGGCCGCGACCAGCGGGAACAGGGTAACCGTTACCGCAACCTGCAGCAGGGCAGCGACCGGATTGACGAAATCGAGGAAGTAGACGCAGGCGATCAGCCACGAAACGCCGGCGGCAGCCAGCGCCACCGCGACGAAGGCAGCCCAGCCGAGCACGAAGGGGCGACCGATCAGCACCCGACGCTGGCTGGCCGACAGGGCCTGGACACCCAGGAAGACCAGCGCGGTCAGGCCAAGCGGCCCGCCGGACAGCAGATCGGTGACCAGGCCGAGACCGAAGGCCAGCCAGTGGGGCATCAGGTCGGGCCGCTGCAGCGCGAAGACATGCACCGCGATCAGACCGAAGGCCGGCAGCACCGGACCCAGGAACGGGACCCCGATCGGCAGGCTGCCCAGCAGCACCAGCACCAGCGACACCAGGCCGGGGATCGCCAGCCCAAGTCGCCAGAATCCGAGTTGCGGCAGGCCGGGGCCGTCACCGATGCGGCTGCTGGCGGACTTGCGGCGGCGCGGCCTCATGGCCCGTTCCGGTCATTCACCAGCGACGGGCGGCGATAGCGCAGCACGTTCACCCGCTCCAGCCGCGCCAGATCGACGAAGGGGCGCAGGCGGACCTGGTTCTCGGTCACCGAGGCGACGACACCGACCACCAGGCCGGGGGGCAGCATGCCGCCATGGCCACTGGTGACAACCCGGTCACCGGGCTGCACCTCTGCCTCCGCCTCCAGGAAGGCGAGCAGGGGACGACCGGAATTGTCGCCCGACAGGATGGCGCGACGGCGGCTGCCCTCCAGCATCACCGGAATGCGGCTGTTCAGGTCGGTGATGAGCAGGATGCGCGCGGCGTTGCTCCCGGCCTCCGTGATCCGGCCCACCAGCCCGAGTTCGCTGACCACGGCCTGGTCAGGCTCGACGCCATCGCGTTCCCCGGCGGCGAGCAGCAGGGTCTTGACGAAGGGGCCCCCGGATTCACCCACGACACGGGCGGTGATGTAGGTGACGTCGGAGCGGGCGCGGACATTCAGCAGGCGGCGGTATTGCGCATTGTCGCGTTCCAGTGCGCGGGCGGCGGCATGCCAGTGCAGCAGGCGGGCGTTCTCCTGCCGCAGGCGGTCGTTCTCCTCATAGACGCGGGAGAGCTGTTCGACCTCGGTCGCCAGATGATTGATGGCGGAGACAGGGCGCGAAATGACGTCCAGCACCGGGGCGAGAATATCCAGCAGACCGGTGCGCACCTGCTCCACCGGACCGATGCCGGACCGACCCGCCATCAGCAGCGTCAGGCCGAGCGCCAGCAGGAACGCGAAAGCGAACCGGTTGAACAGCAGCCCCATCGGGCTGGCCATTCGCGACGCCAGTGGTTTGTTCGAACGACGCACGTCGTTACTGCTCCGGGCAGGTCCGAATCGCCGCTAACGGCGACATGTCAGTGAAGGCGGTTTTCTAGCGCCGATCAAGGCGCGATGGCCACCGGAATCTGTCTGATTGCTGGCCGTGCCGCTGCTCCGCCCCTGCCTTGTTCGCCGACCGGGCCACCCCTCTCCCCCTCCCGGCCACCCATTTCAGGATACTTGCGTGGGTGGCCGGGAGGGGGAGAGGGGTGGCCCGGTCCAAAGACAGACCAGGAGAGGGCTGGCACGGTCAGCAACCAGTCACCTCAGTCCTGAAGCCATCGCCGCAGTTCACGATTGACCGCTTCCGGCTGCTCCAGCGTCGACAGGTGACCGCAGTCCTCGATCACCGCAAGCCGGGCGCCGGGGATCAGATCCGCCATCTCCTCATGCATCGAAAGCGGGGTCAGCGCATCCTGCCGTCCGCACAGCACCAGCGCGGGCACATCGATGCTGCGGCAGACATCGTGCGCGGCGCTGCGGACCATCAGCGCACGGGTCTGGCGCACGAAACCGTCCTTGCCGATATCCGCCGCCATCTGCCGGATAATGTTCAGCAGCGGTTCGTCCTGCAGCCGGTCGGCATGCACGAACAGGGGCATCAGCCGTTCGTGCACGCCGGTGAAACGACCCTTCTCCACCAGCGCCAGCAGTTCGCGCCGCCGGACCAGCTCTGCCTCCGAATCCGTGCTGGCGCGGGTGTCCAGCAGGGCGATCCTTGTGACCCGTTCCGGGGC
>CAXBNO010000271.1:0-5354 GCA_963976775.1 uncultured Kordiimonadales bacterium | reverse complement strand
TGTCGGGAACTGTCATCCGGTGGACCTTCGCTGCTGTCCTGGCACCCGTTGCGCCGCGCCTGTTACATGAGGCCACAAGCGCCGGTTGCAAGGGGCGGCCCTGATCGGAGTTGGACACGCAGTAGATCGTTCAAGCCTGGGAGACCGGGCTCGCGGGTCAAGCCCGCGAGCGTCGTGATGGGGGAGATGCCCAGGAATCTCCGGCAGCACCCCTCAAGAAGACCCGCCGTCCGCAAGGGGTTCGCTCAGGCGCGCTTGGCCTCGATGGCGTCCCAGATCAGGCCGGATAGGTTGGAACTGTCGAAGCGGTCGATTTCCTGGATTCCGGTGGGGCTGGTGACATTGATCTCCGTCATCCAGTCGCCGATGACGTCGATGCCGACGAAGATCATGCCGCGCGCCTTCAGCTCCGGGCCGATGCGGTCGCAGATCTCGCGCTCCCGCGCGGTCAGGGTGGAGCGGACAGCCTGGCCGCCGACGTGCATGTTCGACCGGCTTTCGCCGTCCGCCGGGACGCGGTTGATCGCGCCCACAGGCTCCCCGTCCACCAGGATGATGCGCTTGTCGCCCTTGCGCACGTCGGGCAGGAACTTCTGCGCGATGATCGGTTCGCGGTACATCACCGCGTAGGTTTCCATCAGCGAACTCAGGTTGTCGTCGCCGGGCCGCAGGTGGAACACCCCGGCACCGCCATTGCCGTAGAGTGGCTTGATGATGATGTCCTGATGCGCGGCCTGGAAGGCCCGGATCATGTCGGTGTTGCGGGTGATCAGCGTCGGCGGCATCAGATCGACGAAGTTGGTGACGAACAGCTTCTCCGGCGCGTTGCGCACCTCCATCGGATCATTCACCACCAGCGTCTGCGGATGAATGCGTTCCAGCAGGTAGGTCGTCGTCAGATAGGCCATGTCGTAGGGCGGGTCCTGGCGCAGCAGCACCACGTCCATCTCCGACAGGTCGATCACCCGGTCCTCGCCCTGGGAGAAATGGTTGCCGACCTCCCGCCGGACCTCCACGTCGCGCAGCCGGGCCATGACCCTGCCGTCCTGCCAGGCCAGTTCGTCCGGCAGGTACCAGCTCAGTTCGTGGCCGCGCGCCTGCGCTTCCAGCATCAGCGCGAAGGTGGAATCCCCCTTGATGTCGATCCCGGCAATCGAGTCCATCTGGACGGCGACCTTGAGTGTCATGAGCTGTTCCCGTTCGTGGCTGCCCGAACCGGCAGCGGTCACCCGATGATAGGGCGGACGCGGGCGCGGGCAAACCGCACGCCGGCAATCCGGACTGACTGGCGGTGGTCAGGTGCCGCGACAGGCGCGGCGGCAGGATGGGCCACCATGTGGAGCGCTGTTGCACCCGGCATGGCGGCCCTTTCCCCGGTCCAGGCGCATCAGCGCTGGAAGTCGGCGAAGCTCTTGCCCTCGGCGACCAGCTTCTCCAGGATCTTCGCGCCCTCGTTCACCAGCGCGTACATGCAGCGTTCCAGGATCTCGTCATCCGAGATCTCGCGCCGCTTGATCCCGGCCTCCGCCGAGTTCTTCTCGATCAGCTCCTTCACCACCGGGTCGGGCAGCGGTACACGGCTGCCTTCCTCGTAGCGGTACCAGCCCGCGCCGGTCTTCTGGCCATGACGGCCCAGTTCCACGACCTTGTCGGCCAGCGAGGAATAGCGGCGGCCCTGCGGCCAGGTCTTCAGCTGATGCTGGCGCACGCGGTAGCCGACATCCAGACCGGCCAGGTCGCCCATGGCGAACGGACCCATGGCGAGGCCGAAGTCATAGAGCACGCGATCCACATCCTCCGGCTGCGCGCCCTCTTCCACCAGGAAGCTCGCCTGACGGCCATAGGGGTGCAGCATCCGGTTGCCGATGAAGCCGTGGCAGTTGCCCGCCAGGACGCAGATCTTGCCGATGCGCTTGCCCAGGTCCATCACGGTCTGGATCGTGTTCGGGCTGGACTTGGCGCCCCGCACGTTCTCCAGCAGCTTCATGACGTTGGCCGGGCTGAAGAAATGGGTGCCGATCACGTCCTCGGGCCGCTTGGTGGCCGATGCGATCTCGTCGATGTCCAGGGTGGAGGTGTTCGACGCCAGGATCGCACCGGGCTTCATGACCTCGTCCAGTCTGGCGAATACCTGCTTCTTGATCTCCATGTCCTCGAACACCGCCTCGATCACGATGTCCGCCTGACCGATGTCGTCATAGGACGTCGTCGGCGTCAGCAGGCCCATGCGCTTCTCGACCTCTTCCATCGTGAAGCGGCCACGCTTGGCGCTGTTCTCGTAGTTGCGGCGGATGATGCCGATACCACGGTCCAGTGCGGACTGCTCCAGCTCCAGAATGGTCACCGGAATACCGGCGTTCAGGAAGTTCATGGCGATGCCGCCACCCATGGTGCCACAGCCCAGGATTGCGCAGCTGTTGATCTCGCGGGTCGGCGTGCCCTTCGGGATGTCGGGAATCTTGGCCACTTCGCGCTCGCCGAAGAAGGCATGGATCTGCGCTGCCCGCTGCGGGCTCTGCATCAGTTCCAGGAACAGTTCGCCCTCGCGCTTCAGACCGGCGGCGAAGCTGTCGGAGTTCACGGCCGCCTCGACCGCGGCGATGCAGTTCTGCGGGGCCAGCACGCCGCGCGCCTTCTTCGCCAGGTCAGCACGGAAGGTGTCGAAGATGCCCCGGTCGGCTTCGTCCAGCTTGCCGCGGCTGCGGGAAATCACCTTCAGCGGCGCGCCGTCGGCCACCAGCTTCTCGGCGAAGGCGCAGGCCCCCGGAATCAGTTCATCGACAATGGCGTCGACGATACCGGCCTTCTGGGCCAGCGGTGCAGGCAGCATGTCGCCGGAGGTGATCATCTTCAGTGCCGTCTCGACACCGGCCACGCGCGGCAGCCGCTGCGTGCCACCGGCACCGGGCAGCAGGCCCAGCTTCACTTCCGGCAGGCCGACGAAGCCCTTGGCCACGGCGACGCGGTAATGCGCGGCGAAAGCCGTCTCCAGACCCCCGCCCAGCGCCGTGCCATGGATCGCGGCAACAACCGGCTTGGTCGCGTTCTCGTAATCCTGGATGACCTCGTTGAGGCCCGGGGCCGTCATGGGCTTGCCGAACTCGCGGATGTCGGCACCGGCGATGAAGGTGCGCCCGTCACCGGCCAGCACGACCGCCGTGATGCTGTCATCGGCCAGCGCCTCCGCCAGCCGGTCGCGCAGCCCCTGCCGCACAGCCTGGCTGAGCGCATTAACCGGCGGATTCTGCACCAGAATGACGCCAACCGCGCCGCGTTTCTCCAGCACCACAGGTGATGACATGGCTCTCTCCTCCCCAATCGGAATGTTCATGTGTCTGCGCGTTTGCCTGTTCCATCCCTTTCCCCCCCCCGGCCCCCCACGGGAGGGGGAAAGGGATGGAACAGGCCACGGCAAGAACCTCTGACCATTGAGTTAGCTCAGGCGGTCAGAAGCGTCAAAGACTGTTCGCGCTACAGTGCCAGATACTTGCCGTCGAACCGGCGGTTCAGCAGCAGTGCCGCCACCGTCGCACCGACCGACAGGACGGCCATCGCGACGTAGGCGTGTCCACCGAAGTCGCCGTAGAGGCGCCCTGCGAGCAACGCGCCGAGGCCCATGAAGATGCCCATGCCGAAGGCGGCGAACAGGCCCTGGGCGCTGGCGGACATGTCGGGTGGTGCGGCGCGCTGGATGAAATGCATCGCCCCCAGGTGGGTCGCGCCGAAGGTCAGGCCGTGCAGCACCTGCAGCAGGGCCAGCGCGGTGAAGGTGTCGACGAAGCCGACCAGCGACCAGCGCAGGATGCCGGCGGCACAGCCAACGATCATCAGGATCATCGGGCCAATGCGGGCAATCACCTGGCGGGCGAAGGCGAACAGGATGATCTCCGCCACCACCCCCTCCGCCCAGAGCAGGCCGATCTCCACATCACTGAGTCCGCGGGCCTGCCAGTCGAGGGTGCCGAAACCGTAGAGCACGGCGTGGGCGGCTGCGTTCAGCCCGACCGCCAGCAGGAACAGCCGGTAGACCGGATGGGCGAGCAGGCGCAGCGCGCCTCTCTTGCGATCCTTCGCGACCGGAAAGCGGATATCGGGCACGAACAGGGCCACGATGGTGGTCAGGGCCAGACCGCCCACCACCAGCCAGTGGGTGATGTCGGGGTTGCCCCCCTCCAGCAGCCAGCCGGCACCATAGACCGCGCCGATGAAGCTCACGGAACCCCAGAGGCGCATCCGTCCGTAGTCCAGATCCTTCTGCGCCGCCGCAGTCATGGTCAGGTTGTCACCCAGTGGCAGCACCGGCGCATAGATTGCCTGCGCCAGGATGGTGAAGCCCAGGAACATCCAGAACCCGTCGGCGAAATGGAACAGGGCATAGCCGATGGTGGTGCCGACCAGCAGCAGCACCAGCGGACGCCGCCGCAGCCCCAGACTGTCGGCCCAGCGGGTACCGAGCGGGCTGGTCAGCGGCTTGATCCAGAATCCTGCGGCCAGCACGATGCCGATCTCGTCGGCGCTCAGCCCGCGTGCGCTCAGCCAGGCCGGCCACCAGGGCATCAGCACCCCGGCCACGGCAAAGATCGCGGCATAGAACAGCGACAGCCGGATCGCCCAGCCCATGCCGCTGTCGGCAGGGGGTTCTGCGGTCACCCCGCTCAGAGCGGCAGACCGCGCACCACCCGGTGCACGAACCCCAGCTTCTCCACCACCGGCCGGGCCAGCGTGAAGGGATAGGCGTCTTCCTGCCCGACGCTGCGATTGAGGCTGTTCAGGGCGACGGTCAGCGGCATCCACTGCGACATCAGACGGTCGAAACCGGTCTCGTCATAGGGGTTCGGGCGCTGCGCGATCTCCACCGCATTGGCCCGCACATGCAGCGGGTCGGTCTGCAGTCCGAAGTTCCATGCCGTGTCGAGCGTGTCCACGATCAGCAGATAGTGACTCCAGCTCTCGGCCCAGTCCTCCCACGGGTGACTGGCGGCATAGGCGCTGATGTAGTGGTCGCGCCAGTCGCTGCGCGGGCCGTTCCGGTAATGCGCCTCCAGCGCCTCGCCATAATCCTGCCGCTCATCCCCGAACAGCCGGCGGCACGGTTCCAGCCATGTGGTCGGGGCAATCAGGCGGTCCCAGTAGAAATGCCCGGACTCGTGGCGGAAGTGCCCCAGGATGGTGCGATAGGGTTCGGCCATCTGCTCGCGCATGCGCATGCGTGCCGCCGTATCCGCCTCCGCGATATTGATGGTGATCAGTCCCGCGTCGTGTCCGGTCAGCACCCGACCGCGCTCACTGAAGGTCGGGTCCTCGTCTGCCAGGAAATCGAAGGCCAGCCCGTCCTCGCGCACCGACTTCGGACT
>CAXBNO010000270.1:0-5359 GCA_963976775.1 uncultured Kordiimonadales bacterium | reverse complement strand
GGCGACGAGGCCACCCTCAAGGCCGAACGCGCCACTTCTTCAACAGCCTGCTAGGGCCGCATCAATTGCGGATTCCAGGTGAACATCACATATCTGTCCCGAGAGATCTTCCATCTCATTAATTAGTTTGTCGACGAACTCCCTCGCCCTTAACATCAAGCCAGGAACGACGCCCGCCCAAGCTCCAGGCAGCCAAAATTGGCCGATTGGCGCACACCTTCCCTCCCCCACCGGATGCCAATTATCCAGCAACGTCGTAAACCCACCCGCATGGTCACCGTCAGCATGCGTGCAGACCGCAATGTGAACGAACTTCAAGTCGGGCACGTGGGTGGTCAACAGTTGTGCCAAATTGTCCTTTTTCCACCCGCTATCGACCAAAATGTTGACGTCATTTCGCTGCAATAAGAACGCGTCGCCTGATGTCGGGAGGGCAAAAAATTTCTGCATAACCTCATCCATACAAACTTACCTCTGGGCAAAAATACTCGGAGAAATCTACCAAGAAAATGGTCCATACCCGAATCGTCGGAAATATCAACACTCAGAGCCTTTCCACGCTCTCGTTTCCTCAAGAGTACCAGCTGACGCTCGTTCAGGACCCCAATAATCTGCATTTCGCTGAAACGGCTCTTCCTCTTCGCCTGTCTCCTCATTTAAGGAACAGGCTAATCCCAATTGGAAGTCTTTTCAGGGAAGCAGATAAATAGGTCCGCGCTCTTTGGGTAGCGACTGGGTTCACCTCCACTTCATGAACGGCCAATTGTGAGCACCATCCAGCTATTGCAGTTCCCAAACTTCGGCTTGGTCAGCGTCTGAGAAGTGAGCCGCGCGCAGCCTAGCTTTGCAACCCTAACAGGTCGGCTCGGCCTCGGTTTCACCTTCCTCCCCCCGTGCGGCGGCAATCTGCTCCCTTGCCTGTGCATCGAACAGGCCGGGTTCGCGGGGTTCGGCACTGAGCAGGCCGGTGGCTTTCAGTTCGTCGATGCCCGGCAGATCCCCCAGGCTCTCCAGCCCGAAGTGGATCAGGAATTCGTCCGTGGTGCCCCAGGTCACCGGGCGACCGGGTGTCTGGCGACGGCCGCGCGGGCGGATCCAGCCGGTTTCCATCAGCACGTCCATCGTCCCCTTGGAGACCGCGACACCGCGCAGTTCCTCCACCTCAGCCCGGGTCGTGGGCTGGTGATAGGCGATGATGGCCAGGGTCTCGACGGCGGCGCGGGACAGTCTGCGCTCCGAAACCCGTTCCTCCTCCAGCGCGTCGGCGAGATCGGGGGCCGTGCGGAACATCCAGCGTCCCGCCACCTGCACCGGAGCCACACCGCGTCCATGATAGTCGGCGACCAGTTGCGCCATGACGTCCGCCGGGTCGACATCGTCCGGCAGGCGCTGTTTCAGCCGCTCCAGCGACAGTGGTTCACTGGCGGCGAACAGCAGCGCCTCGGCAATGCGGACATGGTTGCGGTCAACGCTCATCTGTCTGTCTCGTCGCGACGGTTGCGGACATAGATCGGCCCGAAGGTGCGCCCCTGGCGGATCTCCACCTCCCCCTGCTTCGCCATTTCCAGTGCCGCGAGCAGGGTCGAGGCGGTGGCGGAGCGGCGGGTGAAGGGATCGGTGACATTGTTCGGCAGATAGGCCTGCAGGCTGGACCATTCCGGCATCGCGCCCAGCAGCCGCCGCAGCCGGGCCAGCGCCTGTTCCACCGAATAGACATTGGTACGCCGGACCTTCAGCGGCTCGCTGTCGCCCTGGGACTCGCGATGCGCCGCATAGGCCCGCAGCAGGTCATAGAGGTCACAGTCCCATGCGGAGCGGCGCAGGATACGCACCCCCTCCGGCGCACCCCGGCGGAAGAACTCCTGCCCTTCCCGCGCCCGTCCGAAAAGCTGCTCCCCCGCCTTGCGCATCGCCTGCAACCGCCGCAACTGCCAGCCAAGGCGTGCCGCCATCTCCGCGCCGCTCAGTTCCTCGTCCGGTTCAGGATCGGGCAGCAGCAGGCGGGACTTCAGATAGGCCAGCCAGGCCGCCATCACCAGATAGTCCGCCGCGATCTCGATCCGCAACCGATGGGCGGACTCGATGAAGGCCACGAACTGATCCGCCAGGCGCAGGATCGAGATCTGTGCCAGATCGACCTTCTGGTCCCGCGCCAGGTCCAGCAGCAGGTCCAGCGGCCCCTCGTAGGCACCAAGATCGACGACCAGCCGCGCGCCCTGTTCCGCGTCAGGCTGGTCTTCCTCGAAATCCGTGCTGGGGACCGGGGTGTCGTTCATGGCCAAATCCTAGCAGACGAAGCCAGCCAGTCCGATTCCCTATCTGCGCCTCAACTCACCAGGCCCTGCAACTCGGCCAGACCGGCGACAGGATCGAAATCTTCCGGTCGCCGCAACTCCGCCAGCGCCAGCGAGAGCCGCGCCCGCGCCTGATTGCTGATCGGTGGCAGGGCGTCGGCAACCGCCTGCATGGTCGCGAAGTTGCCGGAGCATTGCAGCACCGCGTCACACCCGGCCTCCAACGCCCCCAGCGCCCGCTCCGCCGGGGTGCCGTCCAGCGCCTTCATGTCGATATCGTCGGACATCAGGAAGCCGTCGAAGTTGCAGTACATGCGCATGACCTCCCCGATCACGGTCGGGGACAGGGTCGATGGCCGGTCCGGGTCGATGGCCGGATACATCAGGTGACCGGTCATCCCGAACGGTGACAGCCTGGCCAGACGGCGGAACGGCCGGAAGTCCGTATGTTTCAGGGTGTCCACGTTGCAGTCGATCACCGGCAGGTCGAAATGGCTGTCGCTGGTGGCACGCCCATGACCCGGCATGTGCTTGATCACCGGCAAGGCACCACCGGCCTTCAGACCGGCGATCACCTGCCCGCCAAGCTCCGCCACACGATCCGCGTCCGCCGCAAAGGCCCGGTCACCGATCGCCTGATGCGTCTCGGGCCGCAGCAGGTCGAGGCAGGGCGCACAGGCGACATTGAAGCCGGCTCCGGTCACGTCAAGTGCAATCAGGCGGCCCAGCAGCCAGGCCGCACGCCGGGCCGGCGCATCCGTCAGCGCACCGATCCGCGCCTGCGCGGGCAGCGCCATCCAGTGTGGCGGTTGCAACCGCTGCACCCGCCCCCCCTCCTGATCCACCAGGATGGGCGTGTCATCACGGCCTGTGAGACTCCGCAGGCTGTCGGTCAGGGCACGCACCTGTCCGGGGTCCGTGATGCTGCGCCGGAACAGGATGAAACCAACGGGATCAATGTCCCGGAACAGCTGCCGTTCGGCATCCGTGATCTCTGGTCCGGCCAGTCCGAATATCACCGGCAGCATGTCACCTCTCCCCGGTTGGACATCAATGCGACGGAATCGCGGCGGGTCTCAACGCCGGGCGGAAATGCACCCCTGCCCCTTCGCCGCCAGTGTCTGGCAGAATGCGTCAGCTTCCTGCTTGCTGGCGAAATCGCCGGTACGCAGACGGAAATAGATGCCGCGATCCCCCAGATCCGCCCGGATGACCGTCGGTTTCAGTGCCGAGAGTGCATCCGGGAACTTCTTCTGCAGGCCCTTCCAGGCCTCGTCGGCGGTCGGTTCGTCGCGGAAGGCGGCAAGCTGGACCTGCCATTCCCCGGCGGGCGAAGCCGCCTCGACCTTCGGCGCCGGCTTCGCAGCAGGCTTCGGTTCGGTCCTTGCCACCAGGTCAGCAATGGTCTTCGCCGGTTCCGGGGGCGGGTCGGGAGCCGCTGCGGGGGCCGCCGGTTCCGTTTCAGCGGGCGGAGGCACCGGTTCGGGACGCTCTGCCACATCGATCACCTGCTGGCCCTCGTTCTCCGGGCGCGCGGGCGGAATTGTTTCAGGCAGCGGTGTTTCCGGTGGTGGCAACAGCCGCTCCACCAACTCGGTGCGGTCCTCTTCGCCCTTGTTGAAGGTCTCGAAGACGGACTTGTCACGATCCGGAACCTCTGCCCCGCCCGGATCGGCAGGCCGTTCCCTGTCCGGTCCATCCGGTGCGCGCACGACGGGAATACCGGTGCCTGCACCGATGCGACCGTCGGTCTGGTCTTCCTGAAACACGAACCACATGACGACGACGAAGGCGGCCAGGGCCATCAGGACCACGAACCCTGCGATCAGGCGCCAGCGCCCCGGGTTCGGTGTTTCAAGTGTCTGGCCACCGCCCGCCATCAGCGCATTTCCTCGACCGGTGTCACGCCGAGCACCTGCAGTCCGGAACGGATGATCGTGCGCACGCCATCAACCAGCGCCAGCCGCGCCATGGTGAGTTCCGGATTGTCCGGATGAATGAAACGCAGATCCTCCGCGTCCCGTCCCCGGGTCCAGAAACCGTGGAAGGCGGAGGCCATGTCGTAGAGGTAGAAGGCCAGCCGGTGCGGCTCCGATGCCTCCGCCGCCTGTTCGATCAGGCGCGGCCAGGCGGTCATCAGCCGGATCAGCGCGATCTCCTCCGGATGTTTCAGCAGGCTGAGGTCTGCCGCCCGCACCGCCTCCGACGAGGTATCCAGCCCCGGCACATCCTTCTCCGCATTGCGGAAGATGGAACAGCAACGGGCGTGGGCGTACTGCACGTAGAACACGGGGTTGTCGCGCGACTGCTCGGTGACCTTGGCGAAATCGAAGTCGATCGGTGCCTCGTTCTTGCGGGTCAGCAGCATGAAACGCACCACATCCCGTCCGACCCGATCCACCACATCCCGCAGGGTGACGAAGGTGCCGGCACGCTTCGACATCTTCACCGGCTGCCCGTCGTCCAGCAGTTGCACCATCTGGCAGAGCTTGATGGTCAGTCCGCCGGTCTCGGCGCCGGTGATGGCCCGGGTCGCGGAAACCATGCGTTTCACGTAGCCGCCATGATCGGCCCCAAGCACGTCGATCATCTGCGGAAAGCCGCGCTTGTACTTGTCGAAGTGATAGGCAATGTCCGCCGCGAAATAGGTCCACGACCCATCCGACTTCTTCAGGGGCCGGTCCACGTCGTCGCCCCATTCGGTGGCACGGAACAGCAGTTGCGGGCGCGGTTCCCAGTCTTCCGGCAGCTTGCCCTTCGGCGGTTCCAGCACGCCGGTATAGACCATGCCGCGCGCCTCCAGATCGCTCACCGCTTCCTCGATCCGACCGTTGGCGTGCAGCTTCCGCTCCGATGTGAAAACCTCGTGATCCACCCCCAGCGCATGCAGGTCGGCGCGGATCAGGGCCATCATCCGTTCCGTCGCGAACTCCCGGAACGGCAACAGCCATTCCTGCTCTTCCGCATCCAGCCAGCGGTCCTGATCCCGCTCGGCCAGTTCCCGGGCCGGTTCGATCAGATAATCGCCCGGATACAGGCCATCCGCCATCGGACCGGGGTCCTGC
>CAXBNO010000269.1:0-5366 GCA_963976775.1 uncultured Kordiimonadales bacterium | reverse complement strand
CGGCCAGGGGCATGCATCACTACACGCTTGATGGCGTGACCCACGAAATTCCGGAGAACTTCTGGGATCCGGAAACGAAATCAGTCCGGCTGGGATCGCTGCTGAAGAGCCACGGCGACCTGCGCTCCAGAATCGGAGAGCGCCGGAAACCGCCGGAGACCTACGAGATCCGCCTGCCGGAGGACCTGCAGTCGGCGATCAGCGCCAATCCCGATGACCCCCTTGCGCAGTCAGCCATGGACTGGGCCCGCCGGCACGAACTCAGCCAGGAAGCCTTCGACGAACTGGCCGAGGCCTTCTTCCGCAACGAAGCGCAGAGCTTCGATCCGGACCGCTATCGCGAAACCCAGATGAACGCGCTCGACGAAGCCCTGGGCAGCGACGCGGAGAAGGTGCGGAGGGACATCGGCCAGTGGTTCGGTGCCCTGATGGGACAGGATTTCGAGGAGAGTCCTGAACTGCTGGCCGCGGCGGAGGAACTCGCGGCCGACGCGCGCGGCGTGCTGTTGCTGAAGACCCTGCGGGACCGTCTGAGCGAGCATGGTGTTCCCGATCGCCGATCGGATGCAGGCATAGAAGCGCCCGTCGATGAGGCCGCGATCAGGCGGGCTCAGGCGTCCGACGCCTATCGGAACAGCACCCATGCCGACCATGAGGCGACCCGGAGATGGGTGCGGAATGCATGGCAGTCGCTGGTCGACAAGGGGCACTGAGCCAGGCCTGATCAACCCTTCGATGCCAGCAGTTCGCGCCGGACACTGTCATCGAATCCCTGCAGAACACGGGGGCCGCGTGTGAAGACCGGCCGCCGAAGCAGCGCCGGATGCGCCAGAATCAGACCGACGGTTCCCTCCTTCCCGTCGTCCCGGGTCTGGTCATCCTTCGACAGCCCCCGCCAGGTGGTACCGCGGCGATTGATCAGACCTGATCCGATCGTCGCGGTCCATCGCACGACATCCTCCCGCGCCAGGCCATCGGCGCGAACATCGATGAAATCGTGCCCGATTCCCTCGGCATCCAGCCATTTCCGCGCCTTGCGACAGGTGTCGCAGTTCTTCAGGCCATGAACCTTCCACATATCCACCACTCTCCACCCCGGCTTTGCTTCTCCCCGGCCATAGCCCACTATGGTCCGGAGCAACAAGCCTTGGGGGAGGTCCGACACCATGACGATCCACGATCCGCGCATTCCGGCAGCCAATGAATGTGTCGTGTCGGCAATGCTGCGCCGCCGCGCCGGGACCCAGCCGGACCAGACTTTCGTGATCTTCGAGGATGGCGAGACCTGGAGCTATGCCGAGACCCTGCAGCGGGTGCTGCGCGCCGCCGCCGGATTGCGGGCACTGGGTGTCAGCCAGGGCGACCACGTCCTGTCATGGCTGCCCAATGGACGCGAAGCCGTGCTGACATGGTTCGGCCTGAACATGCTGGGCGCTGTCTATGTGCCGGTGAACACCAGCTATCGCGGCGGCCTGCTGGAACATGTGGTCAGCCTGTCCGATGCCCGCCTGATGGTGGTGCATCCACAGTTGATGCCCCGTCTGACCGACGTGGACGTCGGTGTCCTGAGTGACCTGGTCGTCACCGGGGCGGAGGCCGAGATGCCGACCGTGACCGGTCTGGAGAACCATCCGTTCAGCCTGCTGGAAAGCGCCGATCCGCTGGAGGAAGTGATCGAGGTCGCGCCGTGGGACACGCAGTACATCATCTTCACCTCCGGCACGACCGGGCCGTCGAAGGCGGTCCTGTCATCCTACATCCAGGCCCACAGCATGGCCTGCGAGGCCTATGACTTCCTGTCCGGTGACGACCGTGTCCTGGTCAACCTGCCGCTGTTCCATGTCGGCGGCACGATCTTTCTCTACGTGATGCTGGCCAAGGGCGGGTCCTGTGTCGTGGAGGACAGTTTCCGCACGGACGGCTTCTGGGAATCTGTGCGCCGCAATGGTGTCACCAGCACCTGCCTTGTCGGTGCCATGACCCCGTTCCTGCTGAAACTGCCGGCCAGCAACCGCGACAGGGACCATCCGATGCGGTCCATCGTCACCATCCCCTGGAACGAGGACTCACTGGCGCTGGGGCAGCGGTACGGCATCGACATGTACACCGGCTTCAACATGACCGAGATATCCTCCCCCATCACATCGGAGGCCAATCCGCCGAAGATCGGCACCTGTGGCACCGCGCGCGACGGGGTCGAGGTGCGTGTGGTTGACGAGAATGACTGCGAGGTAGCCCCCGGCGTCGTGGGCGAACTGATCGTGCGCACCGACCGTCCCTGGGCCATGAACCATGGCTACTACAAGAACCCGGAAGCGACGGCGAAGGCCTGGCGCAATGGCTGGTTCCACACCGGCGATGGCTTCAGGTATGACGCGCAGGGCTATTTCTACTTCGTCGACCGGATCAAGGATGCGATCCGCCGCCGGGGCGAGAACATCTCTTCCTTCGAGGTCGAATCGGAGGTTACGCAGTTCCCCGCCATTCGCGAGGCCGCTGCCATTCCCGTACCTTCGGAACTGAACGAGGACGAGGTGATGGTGGTCGTCGCGCCCTCCCCCGGAGAGACCATCGACCCGGAAGCCCTGTTCCGCTTTCTCGAACCCCGCATGGCGCACTTCATGCTGCCGCGCTACGTCCGCATCGTCGATGACCTGCCAAAGACGCCGACGCAGAAGATCCAGAAGGTGAAACTGCGGGAGGATGGCGTCACCGCCGACACCTGGGACCGTGAAGCAGCCGGCATCAAGGTGCGCCGGGAGAAGATCGGAGCCTGAGTCCGGTCGTCGGAGCGCCGACGCTCAGCTCTCCATCTGTCGTTCTGTCCTGTACTCGCTGGGCGACAGGCCGGTGACATTGCGGAATGCGCGACTGAAATGCGCCGGATCGGAGAAACCCACCGAAAAGGCGATGGACGCGATGGAAAGGCCGCGCCGGGTCGGGTCCAGCAACCGGCGCTGCGCGGTGGCGATGCGACGGGCGCGAATGACGCCTGAAAGGGTCTCGCCACGCTCGGCGAACATCTTCTGGATGTAGCGTTCCGACAGGCCCAGTTCCTGGGCCAGGGAGCCCGGCCCCAGCGCCTCGTCATCCAGCCGGTTCTCTATGGCCCGCATGATACGGCGCAGATGTGCCAGTCGCACGGAACTCTCGTTGCTCTTCAGCGCGTCCACCGGCACCGTCAGCGCCAGTGCCAGCAGGTCCAGCAGGTGTGGTGCCATCGCGGCAGCGGAATCACCATCCAGCTCGTCGCGCTGGCGGATCAGCGAATGGGCAAAATCCACGAACACCCGGACCAGCGGCGCCCTGCCGTCGCATGGCTGCGCCACCAGGTCATCGATCATCGGAATACGATCCCGCATGATCGGCCCGTCCACCCGCAGGGTGACCAGGCTGTTCGGGGTCACCTGCTGATACTGGTAGGTATCAGCGGTGGCGATCACCGTCAGGTCACCGGGATCCAGCGCTGCCTCCCGCCCCGCCTGGCGCAGGGCCACCGTGTCGCGCATCGGTATGGGCAGAAAGTAGTAATCACCGCCCGGATGGGACAGATGCTCCCGCCTGCGGAAGACATTCATCGCATCGCTTTCTATCGCCCCGAAGCGAATGCCCGGAATATCGAAGAATCCGAAGCGGCCATTCTCGAAGGTCTGTACGGGATCCGTCAGGTCCAGCGCGTACCAGTTCTCGTTCAGCGCGTCGGTCCACGCACCCAGCCGTTTCGACCTTTCGAATTCGGAAACGTCGATGGTCCGGGGCTTCAGGGCGACCGTGTTCATGGGCCAGTACCTCTCATGCGAAACCGCTCACAAAATCATCAAATTCCAATAACGATCAAAATCTAACCACCACCCGTCTGCCAACTCCAGTGCAAACTTGTATTTTGCGGCATCAGGGAAGGGTTTCACCGATTCCGGGTACGGGTCCGGCGGAGCGATCAACCAGACGGTTCTGACAAGTATTCGGATGCGTGGTGGCAAGCCTGTGGACCTAATGCCCCTGCACAGCACGGCCTGCTCCGATACTGTTGGGGAACCTGTTCGCGGAATCCGGGAGACGACTGTTGGACGCTGTCACGCTTGAGATCATGCACGGCAAGCTGCTGGCCACCGTGGATGAGATGGGCATGGTCCTGGCCCGCACCAGCATGAGCCCCGTGATCTACGAGGTGCTGGATTTCGCCTGCGGGATCTGCGACGCCGATGGTGACCTGGTGGCGCAGGCAAACGGGCTGACCCTGTTCACCGGCACTTTCGCCGCCCAGGTCCGCTTCATCATCGGAAAGCACGGCGACCGCATGCAGCCGGGCGACGCCTTCATCACCAACGACCCGTTCCAGGGCGGCACGCACTGCTGCGACATGGCGGTCATCAAGCCGCTGTTTCATGAACGGCAGCGGATCGGCTTCGCGATCACTGTGGCGCACTGGCTCGACGTGGGCGGCGCGGTGGCCGGCAGCCTGCCCGCCGACGCGTCCGAGGTCTTTCAGGAAGGGTTGCGCCTGCCGGGTATCCGGCTCTGTCGGGATGGAAGGCTGCTGGAGGATGTGCGCGACATCATCGCCGCCAACTCCCGGCTGCCGCAGATGGCGCTTGGCGACCTGAATGCGGAACTCGCCGCCGTCAATATCGCGGAGCGGCGACTGGCGGAACTGGTTGACCGCTATGGGCTGGACGGGTTGCGGTCCGCCTTTCAGGAAATCCTGGATCACGGCGAGCAGCAGGCTCGGCAGGCCGTTGCCAGGCTGCCCGACGGCGTCTATGTGGCGGAGGACTGGATCGACGGCGACGGCGTCACCGACGACCGCATTCCCGTCCGGGTCAGCGTCCGGATCGAGGGGGAGACGATCACCGCCGACTTCGACGGCTGTGCGCCTGCGCGGGGTGGTCCGATCAACTGCACCCGTGGTGCACTTCAGTCTGCAGTGAAGTCCGTGTTCAAGGCCCTGGTCGGGCCGCAGGAACCGTCGAACGAGGGCTGGTTCCGTCCCGTGCGGATCGAGATACCGGAGGGCACGGTCTTCAGTGCCGTCAGTCCCTCCCCCATCGGCTGGTATTATGAGGGCGCGGCACAGGCGTCTGAACTGGTCTGGAAGGCCCTGGCGCCGATTGCCCCGGATCGGTTCAGTGCCGGCAGCTACATGAGCCTCTGCGCCACCTACATCTGTGGCCGGGACAGGGCCGGGGAGATGTTCGTGCATATCGAGCCGCAGCATGGCGGCTGGGGCGCCACGCCGGAACGCGACGGGGCCAGCGGCCTGATCGCCATCACCGACGGCGACACCCGCAACCTGTCGGTCGAACTGCTGGAAGCGAAATATCCCCTGCGCATCAGCCGTTATGGCTTCAATACGGAGGAGGGACCGG
>CAXBNO010000268.1:0-5370 GCA_963976775.1 uncultured Kordiimonadales bacterium | reverse complement strand
TGGGCTGGGCAAAGCGACGCTGATGGGCGATGTCGGCGCCGGGCAGGCGACGAAGCTCGTCAACCAGACCCTGGTTCTGACCAATTATTGCGTCATCGCCGAAGCCTTTCGCCTGGCCGAAGCCTACGGCGTCGACGCGACCAGGATCCCGGATGCGCTGGAAGCCGGCCATGCCGGCTCGAACCTGCTCAAATCGCTCATGCCCCGGCTTGCCGCGGAGGATTTCGAGCCGCGCGGCTATGCCCGGCAGGTCCTGAAGGATCTGGAGATGCTGCACAACGCCACCAAGGACCTGCCGCTCGCCATGCCGATGGCCGGGCAGGCCCTGACACTCTTCCGCCTGCTGGTCTCGCAGGGGCACGCAGACAAGGATGGCTGTGCGGTCGTCACGCTTTATCCGAAGGGGTAAGGGACGGGGGAGTTCCGCCCCTGTTCCGAGGCAAAGCGTCAGCGGGTCAGCGGACGGAGCGCATCCTGACGTGGGGCACTGTCGGCGATGGACGCGATGGTGGCATAGGCATCCGACCAGGCGGCAAGTGCCGGATAGCTCTCCCGCCAGTCGGGGACCAGCGCGTAGAACTGCATCATGCCGAGCCCGGCCACGATGCAGAGCGCATCGAAGCTGATCGGCGGGGCGCCGGCAGGGATTTTCAGTGTGGCGTTCAGGTGGGCCAGACCGCGCCGGACCTGGACATCGGCCACCTCCAAAAGGGACCGGGAACGCTCTTCCTCACTGCGCCGCATCTCGCGCGACCAGACCGTGACCACATCGAGAAAGGCGAGCGACTGCGCCTCCGCCGCAACGGCCTGCCAGTCGCCATAGGGCGCGACGGTCCGCTTGCCGGATTTCTCGTCGAGATAGGCGCAGATATGCCGCGCTTCCGAGAGCACGAGCTCACCGTCCTCGAGCAGCGGGATTCGCCCCAGCGGCGAGAGCGGGATGACCGGGCTGTCCTGTGTCCGCAGACCCACCCAGTCAAGGTCCAGCACCTCGCCCAATCCGCTCTCGATCGCGATGATCCTGCAGATCCGGGCATAGGGTGAATTCGGAGTGTAGTAGAGCTTCATCGTGGCAGCCTCTTCCCGCTTTTATGTATCGGGCGCCACCCTAGCGCAGACTGCGGCCGGTGGGAGGATTGAATAGTTCAGGGTTCTCCTGGTGCCCCGGTTCCTGTTTCCTCAGGACAATTATCGCGGCGGCGCTTTACAATGCATCCCTTTCCGGTCGCCCGATCTTAAAGGAGACGCAGCATGGACCGCTTCACCGGAGGATGCCTGTGCGGCAATGTCCGCATTGTGGCGTCGGGACGGCCGTACCGGGTCGGCCTTTGTCACTGCCTGGACTGCCGGAAGCATCATGGGGCCCTGTTTCATGCGTCCGCGGTGTTCCCGCAGGATGCGGTGACAATCGAAGGCGAGACACGCGACTATGAAGGGCGGTCGTTCTGTCCGCATTGCGGCTCGACCGTTTTCGGGCGCAGCGCGGACGAAATCGAAGTGAATCTGGGGTCCCTGGATGCACCCGATCAGCTGACGCCGACCTACGAGCTCTGGACCGTTCGTCGTGAATCCTGGTTGCCGCCGTTTCCGCTCGCGAGACGATATGACCGCGATCGCGGTGCCACGGGCCGCACGGAGGAATAGGATGCTCAATCTGTCGCGCGGGCCGTCAAGGGGCGGGAGCGGCGACCTGTGGTTGATGTCTTGCCGATAATTCTCATTGATTGGCAAGTATGGTACAGAAAATTCAAGACTTCGCGCTGCGGCGGGGGCCGCAGTGACGCTCCATGCGTGAACAAGCGAAGCGACGGGAAACGCCCTGTCTTGTGAACAGCAGGAGTGCACGCATGTCTGACAATTCAATCGGGACGCCGGAACAGCTTCGCGACCCGGATTTCACGCCGCCGCCGATGACGGCCATCCCGCTCGGGATCCAGCATGTGCTGGCGATGTTCGTCTCGAACGTTACCCCGGCGATCATCGTCGCCGGTGCCGCCGGTTTCGGGTTCGGCTCCAACTCGCCGGACTTTCCCGAACTGCTCTACATGATCCAGATGTCGATGGTGTTCGCCGGTCTGGCGACGCTGCTGCAGACATTCTCCATCGGCCCGGTCGGCGCGAAATTGCCGGTGGTGCAGGGGACGTCTTTCGCCTTCCTGCCGATCATGATCCCGCTGGTCGCCGGCAAAGGCGTGGACGGGCTCGCGGCGCTGTTCACCGGCGTGATTGTCGGCGGCTTCTTCCATGCCCTGCTCGGCACCGTGATCGGTCGCATCCGATTTGCCCTGCCGCCGCTTGTGACGGGCCTTGTGGTCACCCTGATCGGTCTGGCCCTGGTCAAGGTCGGGATCCAGTATGCGGCCGGCGGCGTTCCGGCGATGAATTCGCCGGAATATGGCTCGCTGCTGAACTGGTCGGCCGCCGGGATCGTCATTCTCGTCACCCTAGGCCTGAAATTCTTCGCCCGGGGCATGCTCTCGGTGTCGGCGGTGCTGATCGGCCTGATCGTCGGTTACATCTACGCGATTGCCGTCGGCATGCTGCCGCTCGGCGCAATCGGCACCTCGTGGGAGCGGGCCGCCGTCTTCGCCCTGCCGCAGCCCTTCAAGTACGGCATCGAGTTTTCCGGTGCCGCGATTCTCGGTTTCTGCCTGATGGCGTTCGTCTCCGCCGTGGAGACGGTGGGCGATGTTTCCGGCATTACCAAGGGCGGTGCCGGGCGCGAGGCGACGGACAAGGAAATCCAGGGCGCGACCTTCGCCGACGGTCTGGGCACCGCGCTGGCCGGGTTCTTTGGAGGGTTGCCGAACACCTCCTTCAGCCAGAATGTCGGGCTGGTGGCCATGACCGGGGTAATGAGCCGCCATGTCGTGACCTATGGTGCCATCTTCCTGATCATCTGCGGCCTTGTACCGAAGGTCGGGGCCATCATCCGCACCATCCCGATCGAGGTGCTGGGGGGCGGCGTGATCGTCATGTTCGGCATGGTCGTCGCGGCCGGTATCTCGATGTTGAGCGATGTGCGCTGGAACCGCCGCAACATGGTGATCTTCGCCATTGCTCTCAGTATCGGGCTTGGTCTGCAGATGGAGCCGAAAGCGGTGCAGTACCTGCCTGACACGCTGCGCATTCTGATGACGTCCGGCCTGCTGCCCGCGGCTTTCATTGCCATCGTCCTGAATCTGGTGCTTCCGAAAGAGCTGTCAGAGGAATCGACCGAGGAGGTCGCCGGTGGTCTTTCCGGCAGGGGTAAGGGATCTCTGCCGCGGGCATGATCCGGGGTTTTTGTTGAAGCTTTTGTGAACGGGGCCGACGCCTCACTCATGAGGCGGATACCATCTTACCAAATGGGAATCCTGAGGTTATTCAGGATTCCCATTTTATCTGTGTGTGTAGTGCAGCTTCTGTTGTCCTGCTCCGGATAGACGAATTTCGCAAGTTATCCGCAAACCCAGTCATCTTGGTGTCAACGAGCTTTGATACTGATCGCTCCGGTTCAATTTCGCCGGGGCGAACGAATGGCGCGTATCACGCTATCGGGTATCGAGAAAAGCTATGGCGCGACGCGGGTCCTGAACGGGCTCGATATCGACATTGCCGACGGGGAGTTCCTGACCCTTGTCGGGCCGTCCGGTTGCGGCAAGTCGACCCTGCTGCGGATCATCGCCGGGCTTGAACATCAGAGCGCCGGGGACGTTGCCATCGGCGGCAGGCTGGTGAACCAGGTCCGGCCGAGCCGCCGGGATCTGGCGATGGTGTTCCAGTCCTACGCGCTCTACCCGCACCTGACCGTGCAGCAGAACATGGAGACGCCGCTCCGGCTGCGGGACCTGAACGGATGGGAGCGGATGCCGCTGGTCGGCGCCGCCATGCCGGGACGCAGGGCCAAACTGGACACATTGCGCGGGCTGGTCCGGGAAACCGCCGAAACCCTGAAAATCGACCATCTCCTACAGCGCAAGCCGGGGCAGCTCTCCGGCGGGCAGCGCCAGCGGGTCGCGCTTGGCCGGGCCATGGTGCGCAAGCCGGTGGCGTTCCTGATGGACGAGCCGCTGTCGAACCTCGATGCAGCGCTGCGCGTGCACATGCGCTCCGAGCTGGCGGAGCTGCATCACGCCCTGAACACCACCTTCATCTATGTCACCCACGATCAGGCCGAAGCGCTGACCATGTCGGACCGGATGGCGGTGATGATGGAGGGGGACATCCTGCAGCTCGGTACGCCGGACGAGATCTATCTGGACCCGGCCGACCGGCGCGTGGCGGAGTTCATCGGCAGCCCCCGGATCAACATGGTCGAGGGGGAGGCGGACAGCGCGGGGCATGTCATAGCCCACGGCATTCACCTGAAGCGGACGCTCGGCGGCCGGCACAAGGCTTTGAGCATTGGCGTCAGGCCTGAGCATCTCGATGTGCTGCCGTCTGGAGGATGCTCCGAATCCTGGCCGTTCACGATCAGCCACAAGGAAAATCTCGGCTCCGACTATTTCCTGCATGGCCATGTCAATGGCGGCGGTCAGCGGGTGATCGCCCGGGCCGCGCCGGAACTGGCGGCGCAGGTATCCCTCGGGCAGGAAGTTCATGTCCGGCCCAGGCCAGGCAAGGCGATGGCCTTCGGTGCGGATAATCGTCGCCTGCGGTTCGTGGAGACCTGAGATGGCTGTCGATGTCGCGACGAGCAGTGCGGTCCCGGCAGCGGCCAGCCCGGCCCGGCGGCGGGCGCCTGCTCCGGCGAGCCTTGCCGGTTACGCTTTTGTCGCCCCGGCGATCCTGCTGATGCTGGTCATCCTGGTCGCCCCTGTGCTGATCGCGGCAGCGCTCTCCTTTACCGATTACAGCCTTGGAAATCCGGGTTTCGACTGGGTCGGGACCGACAATTACGAGAAGATGTTCTCGCGCTCGACCTACACCAAGATGCTGACGGCCTCGGCCACCTACGTTCTTGTCGTGGTTCCCGGATCGATCGGTCTCGGGCTCGGTGCGGCGCTGCTGATCAACTCCCTGAAGCGCTTCGGGGACTTCTACAAGACGATCTATTTCCTGCCCGTCATGGCCGCTCTGCTGGCCATGGCCATCGTCTGGGAATTCTCGCTTCATCCGACGATCGGCCTCGTGAACAAGACGCTTGAGGCCGGTTGCGGAACGTTTCTGGAGCAGATCTCGGACTGGTACGCGGCCGGGTGCGCGCGGAACTTTCCGCTCTGGTTCGGTGATCCGGACTACGCCATCTGGACCGTCTGCTTCATCGGCATCTGGCAGGGTTTCGGCTTCAACATGGTGTTGTATCTGGCCGGATTGACCGGCGTGCCGCGCGAACTTTACCACGCCGCCGCCATAGACGGAGCCGACAGTGCCTGGGACCGGTTCCGG
>CAXBNO010000267.1:0-5372 GCA_963976775.1 uncultured Kordiimonadales bacterium | reverse complement strand
CGCTGAAATTCCGCTGATGATGGAATCCAACCGCATCTGGCGCACGCTGGAGCGGGATCTGAACGCCGATCTTGAATGGACCGTCGGCGGCAATCTCGTGGTGTTTCAGTCGCAGGAAGAACGCGCGACATTCGAACGCTGGCAGGGCATCGCCGCACAGCACGGCCTGGAGTCGCGGCTGATCGACGGCTCCGGGATGCAGCAGATCGTGCCGGACAGCCAGCTTGGCCATCTGGGCGGCATCTACACCGAAAGCGATGGCCATGCGGAACCGGCCAAGGTCACCGTGGCGCTGCAACGCGCGGCGGAGGGCCGGGGTGCCACGTTCCTGACCGACTGTGCCGTCTTCGGCGTGGAGACATCCGGCGGCAACGTCTGCGGCGTCGAGACCGAACACGGGACGATCCGCACGAAGACCGTCGTGCTGGCCTGCGGGGCCTGGACCAGCCGGATGCTGGCGCATCTGGGGCTGACCTTTCCCCAGGTCTGGATCACCGGTTCCGTTGCCCGCACCACGGCAGCCCCGCCAATCTCGAAAGCGGCCACCTGGGCCGGGGTCGCCTTCCGCCAGCGCCGTGACGGCACCCTGAACATCGCCACCCGCTCCGCCGATCACGATCTGACGGTCGAAAGCCTGTTGTTCGGCCGGGTATTCATGGACGATTTCCGCAAGCATGGTCGCGATCTGCGCCTGCGCTTCGGGCGGGCCAGTCTCACCCTCGCCCTCGGTCGCTATTCGAAGGCAGCGCTGCGCCGGGAACTGACCCGCTACCGCACCCTTGATCCGGCACCCAACCACCGGCAGCTCGACAGCGTCCTGACCCGCCTGAAGCAGGCGATCCCGGCGGCAGGCGACGTCATGCTGAGCAATGCCTGGGCCGGATATATCGACATGACGCCGGACATGCTGCCGGTCCTGGACCATCTGGACCAGCCGTCGGGGCTGGTGGTGGCCAGCGGCTTCTCCGGCCACGGCTTCGGCATGGGACCGATTGTCGGGCGGCTGGTGTCGGAGATCATCGCCGATGGCCGACCGTCGCTGGACCTGCATGCCTTCCGCTTCAGCCGCTTTGCGGAGGATGGCCCCCTGACCTCCGATACCGTCATTTGACGGCGGCGGACGGCATCCCGTAACCTCCCCTGCGGGGAGAGAATTCATGAATGAGACGTTCGAGACCGTGGTGCTGGAGCGGCCCTCGCCGCATGTGCTGGTGGTGCGCCTGAACCGCCCCGAAGCCCGCAATGCCATGAACACGCAGATGGGTCATGACCTGAAGGCTGTCTGGCAGCAGATGTATGTCGACCCCGGCGATACCCGCTGCATCATCCTGACGGGAACCGGCGACAGGGCCTTCTGTGCCGGGGGTGACCTGAAGCAGCGCAACAACATGACCGACGCCCAGTGGCAGCAGCAGCACGCGCTGTTCGAGCAGGGCACGCTGGCGCTGATGGACTGTCCCGTTCCGGTGATCGCAGCCGTCAATGGCGCGGCATTCGGTGGCGGCTGCGAGTTCGTCTGCGCCACCGATTTCGCCTACGGCTCGACCAATGCCCGCTTTGCCCTGACGGAGGTCTCGCTGGGCATCATGCCAGGTGCCATGGGCACACAGAACCTGCCCCGCGCGGTGGGCATTCGCCGCGCCAAGGAAATCATCCTGACCGCCAGTCCCTTCACCGCGGAAGAGGCACTGGCCTGGGGCCTGCTGAACAGGGTCTGCGCGCCGGAGGATCTGATGACGACCGCGCTGGAGACGGCGGAGCGCATTGCGGGCAATGCGCCGATCTCCACCCGGCAGGCGAAGAAGTCGATCTCCATGTCCACGCAGGTGGGGTACCATACGGGCTACATGTACGAGATCGAGGCCTATAACCGCATGATCCCGACAGAGGACAGGCTGGAAGGCGTGCGTGCGTTCAACGAGAAGCGTCGCGCCGACTTCAAGGGCCGGTGAGAAGGAGAAGTATGATGGAACGTGATGTCATCCTGCGTGAGGTTGGTCTGCGGGACGGGCTTCAGATGGTGAAGTCCCAGTTCCCGACCGAGGCCAAGAAGCAGTGGATCAGCGCTGCGGTTGCGGCCGGCATGCCGGAGATCGAGGTCTGTTCCTTCGTGCCGCCGCACGTGGTGCCGCAGTTCAGTGACCATGCCGAGGTCGTGGCGCACGCCCGCAGCCTGGCTGACCTGACCGTCTCCGCCCTGGTGCCCAATGCGAAGGGTGCGGAACGCGGCTTCCAGCTCGGGGTCGACAAGCTGAACTTTGTCCTCTCCGCCTCTGAAACCCACAATCAGAAGAACGTCCGCTGCTCGACGGAACAGTCGCTGGAACGCTTCGATCAGGTGATGGAGGTCAAACGCTCCAATCCAGACTATGCGAAGACCAGCGTCGGTGGCGGCGTCTCCACGGCGCTCGGCTGCACCATGGAAGGCGCGATCGAGCCGTCCCGCGTGATGTGGCTGATCGAGGAATACCTGAACGCGGTGCGGACGAAGTCGGCATTGCCGACACCGTCGGATATGCCAACCCGGCACAGGTCAAGGCCGTGTTTCAGGAGGCGATCCGCACCTTCGGTGACGACACGACCATCGTTGCCCACTTCCACGATACCCGCGGCCTTGGCCTCGCCAACGCACTTGCCGCGCTCGACGCCGGCTGCCGGGTGTTCGATGCCTCGCTGGCCGGTCTTGGTGGCTGCCCCTTTGCGCCGCTCGCCACCGGCAATGTGGTGATGGAGGATCTGGTGTTCATGCTGGAGGCGATGGGCCTGCGCACCGGCATCGATCTGGATGCGCTGGTGGCAATCCGCGACCTGCTGGAAACCAACCTGCCCGACGAGCCGCTGCACGGCATGATCGCCAGGGCCAGCGTGCCGAAGGGTTTCGTCCCCGCCTCCGCCGTCCTCGCCGCCGAGTGACGACAATGGACCGGGTTTGCCTTGGGCTCCGCCCCCACCCCCATCCCGACCTTCTCCCGTCAAGGGGGAAGGAGAGCAAGCCTGCGCGGCCAGCATTCTTCCTCCTCCCCCCTGGCGGGGGAGGATCGAGGTGGGGGGAAACCACCGAACTGGCCAGTTCGATCCGCATGCAATCACGAATTCCGGAAAGCCTGCCATGAATGCCGATACGACAATGAATGCATCCGCCGCCGTTTCAATGGAGCTGGGGGAGGACTGGCGCGATATCCGCGACCAGGTGCGCCGCATCTGCGAGGGATTTCCCGGCACCTACTGGCAGGATCTGGACGAGAAGTCGCTCTACCCGGATGCCTTTGTCGAGGCGCTGACCAAATCGGGGTATCTGGGAGCGTTGATCCCGGAGGAATACGGCGGCTCCGGCCTGCCGGTGCGCGCGGCCTCCGTGATCCTGGAGACCATCCATGCTTCCGGCTGCTCCGCTGCCGCCTGTCACGCCCAGATGTACATCATGGGCACGCTGCTGCGGCACGGATCCGAGGCGCAGAAGCAGAAGTACCTGCCGAAGATCGCCACCGGTGAACTGCGCCTGCAGGCCTTTGGCGTGACCGAGCCGACCACCGGCTCGGACACCACCCAGTTGAAGACCCGCGCGGTGCGCGACGGCGACAGCTATGTGGTCAATGGCCAGAAGATATGGACCAGCCGGGCGCTGCAGTCCGACCTGATGCTGCTGCTGGCCCGCACCACCGCAGCTGATCAGGTGCAGAAGCGCACACAGGGCCTGTCTGTCTTTCTGGTCGACCTGCGGGAGGTGAAGGGCAAGGGTTGCGAGATCCGCCCCATCCCGACCATGGTGAACCACAACACCAACGAGGTCTTCTTCGACAACATGCGCATTCCCGCCGACAGCCTGATCGGTGAGGAAGGTCGTGGCTTCAAATACATCCTGGACGGGATGAACGCCGAACGCGTGCTGGTGGCATCGGAAGCCATCGGCGACGGCAAGTACTTCACGGAGAAGTCGGTGGCCTATGCCAATGACCGCTCCGTCTTCGGACGCGCCATCGGCCAGAACCAGGCGATCCAGCACCCCATTGCGCGGGCCTATGGCGAACTGCAGGCGGCGGAACTGATGGTCCGGCAGGCGGCGGCGCTGTTCGATGCGGGTCAGGAATGCGGTGAGGCCGCCAACCTGGCCAAGCTGCTGGCGTCGGAGGCGGCGTGGAAGGCAGCGGACACCTGCATGCAGACCCACGGCGGATTCTCCTTCGCCCGGGATTTCCAGATCGAGCGGAAGTGGCGGGAGTGCCGCCTGTTCCAGATCGCCCCGATCTCGTCCAACATGATCCTGAACTTCGTCGCGCAGAACGTGCTCGGTCTGCCGCGATCCTATTGAGGGGGACGGACAACCCTGCACAAAATTCATGCCGCGCGAAGCCGCTTCGCCGCATACTGTCTGCAATGAACAATAACCGGGAGGATCGAGAAATGCTGAGTGTGGAAACCCCGCAGGACCTGAAGAACCATGTCGGCGCCGACTGCGGCGTGTCGGACTGGGTGACTGTTGATCAGGAGATGATCGACAAGTTCGCCGATGCCACGGGCGATCACCAGTGGATCCACGTCGATGTGGAACGCGCGAAGAAGGAAATGCCGAACGGCCAGACCATTGCGCACGGGTTCCTGACCCTGTCGCTGGTGCCGATGCTGTCGGCCCAGACCCTGACGGTGGAGAAGCGCAGCCGTGGGCTGAACTATGGCTCCAACAAGGTGCGTTTCACCAACATGGTGCCCGCCGGCAGCCGTGTCCGCCTGCGCCAGAAGATCAAGGAAGTGAACGACGTTTCCGGCAATGGCGTGCAGGTGATCTCCGAGATGTCGATGGAGATCGAAGGTCAGGAGCGCCCGGCGATGGTGGCGGAGTTCATCAGCCTTTCCTTTGCCTGACCGGGTCGCAGCAATGACCGGCACACAGGTGACAGCAGCTCTGGCGGCGCGGGCCGCCGGGCTGCACCTCGACGATATCGACGATGACGCACGCGCCGTCGCCCGGCAGTGTCTGCTGGACTGGTTCGCCGTGACCATCGCCGGGGCGGATGAGCCCTGTGTGGCGCTGCTGTCGGCGGAAGCCGCCGACCAGGGCGGCAACCCGCAGGCAACCCTGATCGGTCGCGGTCTGCGGCTGTCCACGCGACAGGCCGCGCTGGTCAATGGCACCGCCAGCCATGCCCACGACTATGACGATGTGAACATGACCCTGTCTGGCCATGCGACCGTTGCCGTGGCGGGCGGCCTGCTGGCGCTGGCGGAGAAGCTGGATGCCCCGGGTCAGGATGTGCTGACAGCATTCGTTGCCGGGTACGAGACCGCCTGCCGCGTCGGGGCGCTGGTGATGCCGGGTCACTATGCGATGGGGTTCCATTCGACCGCGACGGCGGGGACCTTCGGTGCGGCGGCGG
>CAXBNO010000266.1:0-5420 GCA_963976775.1 uncultured Kordiimonadales bacterium | reverse complement strand
CCGCGACGCCCACGTCGGGGCTGAAGGGCCAGATCTCCGGCGGGTCCGACAGATCCGCACCGACCGAGAAGTTCCGGCCCGCACCGGTCAGCACCGCGGCACGTTCCGGCCCGTCCTGGAACCGGTGCCAGGCGGCGACCAGTTCGTCCCCCAGATCGCGGGAAAGAGCGTTGTACCTGTCTGCCCGGTTCAGGGTGATGATGGCGACGTCGCCCTCCGTCTCGTAGCTCACGAGGCCCATGTCGGCTTACTCCCCTGCTGCCGGTTTCGGATCCGGATTGCGCTTCTTCAGAAGGTAGCTGTGGCTGCCCTCCAGCACCTGCACGCCGTCCTGATTGTGAATGGTGGCGCGGCAGACGACGACCCCCGTGGTGCGCCCGGGGCGCAGTTCGCTGATGGTCAGCAGCGGGTACAGCGTGTCCCCGGCATAGACCGGCGCCAGGAACTTCGCCGATGCCTCCAGGAAGCCGACCAGGGCATCACCGAAGACATGGGGCAGGATACCGGCCCCCGCCGCCGTCTGCGCCATCACCTGCAGCCCGTGCGCCAGCAGGCCGCGATGGCCGTGGCGCTTGCAGTATTCCACGTCGTAGTGGATCGGGTGATTGTCTCCCGACGCCAGTTGAAAGGCCGAGAACAGGCCGTCGGTCTGGGTGCGGGAGTTGATGTAGAACTCCTGCCCCACCTCCAGATCCTCGAACCATGATGTCTCGCACATCCGGTGGTTGGCCGGATCGAATGTCGTGTCCAAGTCATTTCCTCCCCAGGTCTTCCAGTAGGTGCGGCAGCTGCGCCACCGAATCGATGATCAGGTCCGCCAGCCCTTCCAGGTCCTGTCGGGAACCGGTGCCGGAAAGGACGCCGACCGCCAGTCCCGCACCGCCCGCGCGGGCCATCTGCAGATCATGGACATTGTCGCCGATCATGACGACCTCCGCCGCCGCAAGGCCGACATGTCCGGCGAAGCGGTGCAACTGGTCAGGGGCCGGTTTCGGATCGGGCACCGAGTCATATCCCATCACCAGGCTAAAACGGTCGAGAAAGCCGAGCCGGTCCAGTGTCGCAACGGCGCTGGCATGGCCGTCATTGGTGGCAACCCCCAGCGGGTATCCGGCGTCACGCAGCGCGTCCAGCGCCCCGGAGAGACCCGGAATGGCCACGGCGCGGGCTGCCCCCTCCGTGGCGCAGGTGTGGTTGAAATGGTCGATCATCGCCTGACGCCGGGCACCGCTCAGTGCCGGATGCCAGAGGTCGACGGTCTGGTCGATGGTGCCTGCGGCAACAACCGAACCGGCACGGAACCGGCCCGTCGCGGGGTCCAGACCGCCGATCCGCAACAGGTGCGCCGCGCGCGCCGGGTCATCCGGTGCCGCCTCCGCCGCCAGCCGCGCCATCACCGGATACCAGGTCCGGTCGAAGTCGATCAGCGTCCCATCCTTGTCGAACAGTACCGCGCGCAGTGCCAAGCCTTGCCCTCCCCCGCCGGAGCATCAAAGATGCGCCATCATGCTTCAGGGAGGGTGCCGGATGGAACAGGCAGACTACGGCAAGCTGCTGGATGACGAGATCCGGGCCTTCATCGCAGAGACCGGGAGCTACTATCCGGCAGACGCGGTGGACAGGACGGTGGTCGGCCAGCGCGAGGTCTATGACCGCATGTGCCGTGCCTTCTTTGCAGGCTATCCCGAGGGCGTGAGCGCGGCCGACAGCACGATCCCGAGCGCCGATGGCCATGCCGTGCCGATCCGCAGCTACCGCCGGACGGAGGGCGACCCGGCTGCGGCTGTGCTGTACCTGCATGGTGGTGGCTTCGTCGTCGGCGGGCTGGACAGCCATGATGACGTCTGTGCGGAGATCTGCGCGCGCACCGGCTTCGAGGTGGTCTCGGTCGACTATCGCCTCTGCCCGGAACACATCCACCCGAAGGCATTCGAGGATGCCATGGCCGGATGGGCCAGCCTGCGGGCGGCGACGGACGCCGCAATCGTGCTGGCGGGTGACAGCGCCGGGGGCAACCTGGCCGCCGCCCTGTCCCATGCGACGCGGGGAGAGGACAGGCCGCCGGTCGGCCAGGTTCTGATCTATCCGGGCCTGGGCGGCAATATCGACGAAGGCTCCTACGTCATCCACGCCGACGCGCCGATGCTGAAACGCAGCGACATGGACTTCTATCAGGCCATGCGCAGCGGCGGTGCCGATGTCCGCGGTGACGCAACCTATGCGGCCCTGTGGGACACCAATTTCACGAACCTGCCGCCCACCTTCATTGCCTCAGCCGAGTGCGACCCGCTGTCCGACGACGGGGATGTCTATGCCCGGCGCATCGTGGAGGCAGGCGGCAGTGCGGTCTGGCTGAACGACAGGGGACTGGTGCACGGGCACCTGCGCGCCCGTCACCGCGCCCGGCGCGCGAGGGAAAGCTTCGACCGGATCGTGCAGGCCATCGACAGTCTGGGACACACCGGCAAGCTGCCCTGAAGGGGGTCGGGAGCGGCGCAGGCTGAGCCCGCTGCTACTGCCCCGTCACGTGATGGATCGGGCTGTCGGGATAGAAGGCATGGTAGGCGAAGACGAAGTCCACACCGTGCTGCACATCGACCTCCCGCCCGTTCTCGAAACGGGTGACGGTGAAGTTGCCCACATCGCGCCCCTCCGCGATCTCGCCGCTGTCCAGGGCTGACGCCTGACCCGGCTCCCAGCGGATCGTCGTGCCGTCGTCCAGATGCACGGTGCGGTTCAGTTTCATGAAGTCGAGGCTCCATGCCCCGCGCTCAGCCAGGGTCACCACCCGCATCAGCGGCGGTATGCCGGTCGGCAGGTTACCGCGATACAGGAAGGGGCGCTCAGAACTGTCATATTGCAGGTAGGGATTGCCACCATAGGCGCGCTGATGGTGTCCGTTCGGCACCAGCACTGTCGCCTCCGGCGCACGCGCCCGGAATCGCGCCCAGGACTCCAGGCGCGACGGGATCATGGTCAGGCGTGTGCCGGTCATCTCACCCACGATGGCTTCGCCCAGGAACTGCTGCCACCAGCTCTCCGTCTGGCGATCCCACATCACCAGATCGGATCGGCGCAGCTTCCCCGTGGTACCGAAATCCAGCACGCGGTCGCCCACGCGCCGGTCGAAGACAATGGCCGCGTTGCACAGCGGGCAGAAGGTCACGGAAACCGGGATACCGCCGATCGTGTCGTTGGCGATCTCGTGAAACATCAACACCTGCAGCGGGTAGGCCTTTGCCTCCCCGTTCACCACCAGCCCGATCACCGGTTCCCTGTCCGCCAGCATCCCGTTGGCTTCGGCCACCGACACGAAGGCCGGTTCATCGATGGGCGGGATGCCATCCTTCGGTGGTCCGCCATGCAGGATCTCGGAAAAATCGACTGACGACCTGGTGAAATCCGTGACGGGCCATTCCTGTTTCCAGTAGCGGACATACTGTGCGTCGGTTTGCCCCCACGCTGCCGTTCCTGCCGACCCGAGCAGCCACAGTCCGGCCAGCAGTGGCACGGCAAGCGACGGCACGGCAAGCAACAGCCCTGAAATTCGGCGCATCGGACCCTCCCTGAATGTGCACCATCCGCCTCTCCGGCAACTCTATGTGCCGAAAGGGACCGCTTCGACACACATGGGCGTGAGGCGGGTGCGAAATATTCTTGCGCGCACTTCCGGCCAACGTGCCGAACCGACGGGAAACCGGCGGCACGGGGAAGGATTCATGCGAATTCATGACACCCTCGGGTTAGCGATTGATCAGACATGCAACCAGTGCCAAATCCCCTACCGAGACTCGGAAATTCACCCTTTTCGTTCCAGGAGGCCATGATGGCCGTGTTCAGCGCACCCGATTTCGACAACCACGAGGAGGTCGTGTTCTGCCGCGACGCCGCGACGGGTCTGAACGCCATCATTGCCGTCCATGACACGACGCTGGGTGCCGGACTTGGCGGCTGCCGCTTCTGGCCCTATGCCAGTGAACAGGAAGCCCTGACCGACGCCCTGCGCCTGTCGCGCGGCATGACATACAAGGCCGCCCTGGCCGGCACCGGTCGTGGCGGCGGCAAGTCGGTGATCATCGGCGATCCGCGCAAGATCGCCACGCCGGACCTGTTCCGCGCCATGGGACGCTTCGTGGAACGCCTCGGCGGCACCTATGTGATCGCCGAGGATGTCGGAACCTCCCCCGCCGACATGGCCTTCGTGCGGGAGGAAACCCGTTTCGTCCCCGGACTGGAAGGCGAGTCGGGCGACCCCTCACCCGCCACCGCGCTCGGCGTGTTCGTCGGCATCCAGGCCGCACTGAAACATCAGCGCGGCGACGACGAACTGAAGGGCGTCACTGTGGCGGTACAGGGTCTCGGCCACGTCGGCTGGGATCTCTGCAACCGGCTGCACGAGGCCGGGGCACGGCTGATCGTCTCCGACATGCGCGATGGGCTGATGACTGCCGCCACGAAGTCGTTCGGCGCGACAGCCGTTGGCACGGATGCGATCCACATGGTGCGTTCCGATGTCTTCGCCCCCTGCGCGCTGGGCGCGGGCCTGAACGATGAAACGATCCCGCTGCTGAAGGCCTCCATCGTGGCGGGATCCGCCAACAACCAGCTTGCCGAGGCACGGCACGACGAGATGCTGGCAGCGCAGGGAATCCTCTATGCCCCCGACTACGTCATCAACGCGGGTGGCATCATCAATATCGCGCACGAAGGGCCTGACTATGACCGTGACGCGGCCTTCGACCATGTCACGCGCATCGGCGGCACGCTGACCGGCCTGTTCCGCCGCGCGACCCGGGAAGGCATTCCGACGGGGGCAATGGCCGACCGGATGGCGCAGGAAGCCCTCGGCAAGGCGGCACAGACCCTGGCCGCCTGACGGGCGCGCGCCTGACCGGCGATACCGTCTCATTGACGCGGCTTGCCACCCATAGTCTTCTCCCACCGACAGGATCGAACGGGGGACATTCCGGTGGCGCTGCAACGCAAGCTTCTGATGATCGTGCTGGACGGACTCGCCTGGCGTGCTGCCCGGCGGCTGATGGGCAATCTGGAAGGCTGGGTCGGCAGCGGGGAGGCACGGGTCTGGCGCATGCGCTCCGTCCTGCCCTCCACCTCCGGCCCCTGCTATGCCTCCATCCATACCGGCGTGCCACCGCAGGTGCATGGCATCACGTCCAACCAGACGGTGCGTCGGCTGAACCTGCCGGACATCTTCTCGGCCGTTTCAGGGGCGGACGGCGTCACCGGCGCGGTCACCCATTCCGACTGGTCGCGGATGTTCAACCGCGATCCCTTCGACCCGGTGCGCGACATCGAGTTCGATGATGACAGCCTGCCGATCCGGCACGGCCGGTTGCACACCATGACCGGCGAGAGCCGTGACAACCAGATGACACCGACTGACGTGGACCTGTTCGCCA
>CAXBNO010000265.1:0-5447 GCA_963976775.1 uncultured Kordiimonadales bacterium | reverse complement strand
ATCGGGTGTTCCCTCCTTCCCATAAATTAGCACGGAAAGAAGGTTAAGTGGACAGATAATTGGAAGTATCGGTGCGTGAAGCAAAATGCTTTGAGTTGATGAATGCCCTTGTCAACTACCGCCGATAGTCCGCCGTCATGCCGTAGCCGGACCACTGCAGCTTCAGCCAGGAGCCATCCGGGCCGTACCAGACGTCGAAGTCGCGGCTGGTGTCGGCGTGGTAGCGGCGGGCGAGGTGGCGTTTCTCGAGTGCGTCGATGAATTCCAGGTCCAGTTCCGTGATGGCGACCTTGCGGATGTCGCCCCGGGCGGCATCCAGGAATGTGTTCCGCTGCACCGCGTCCTGCCGCCAGAAGGCGGTGGAGGGCCAGGTGTCGGCGGGCAGGGTCCGGTTGCCGAAGCGCAGGCTGGTCACCTCCAGACCATCCGCGCCCTGAACCGCCGTGACCTCGTCGCGGTTGTCGCCGTCGAGGGTGGTGGAGGTGAAGCGGACCAGGCGGTCGCCCTGCCAGATCTCCTCCGTTGTCTGCGTGTAGTCGAACACGGTGACGAAGAACAGCCGCACCCGGATGCGTATATCTACCATCACGGTCATCTGCCCGACATCGGGACCGGGGGCGAAGCTCAGGCTGTGATGTCCGACCTTCGAGCCGGCGAGATGCACGTCGAAATGAATGTCATCGGGTTGTGCCGCGTGGACCGCGCCCGGCAGGGCCGCCGCCGTCAGCAGGGCCAGCACGCCCAGCAGCAGGCCGCGACGGTCAATGGCGGGAGATGCCTGCATAATCCGCGGCGGCGACCTCATCGCATTTCTCGCGGTAGGCGGGTGCGCCCGCAGCGTAGAGCAGGAAGGTGCGCTTGTTCTTGCCTTCGACATTCGAATTGATGCCCATGAACCATGAATCGACCTTGGTATAGAGCATCTTTTCCGCGCTTTCATGGACATGGTGTGTCCATTCCGTGGCAGCGGCCTCGTCGGCTTCCGCCGTGGCAAGCCGCTTCTCACGCATGTTGCGTATGAAGTCGGTGGCCCACTCCACGTTCTGCTCGATGCAGCGCGGAATGTTGCAGAAGGACGCGGCATTGTGCGGCCCCACCAGGGTCAGCATGTTGGGAAAGCCCGGCACCATCAGACCGAGGTAGGTGACCGGCCCCTCCGCCCATTTCTGCTGCAGGGTCTGGCCGTCCACGCCCTCGAACGCGATCTTCGAGAAGCCGCCGGTGACGGCATCGAACCCGGTGGCATAGATGATGATGTCGAATTCCAGTGACCCGGTGCTGGTCCGGATCCCCGTTGGCGTCACCCGCTCGATGGGCGTGTCCTGCAGGTTGACCAGCCGCACGTTGTCCTGATTGTAGACCTCGTAATAATTCGTCTCCAGCGGCACGCGCCGGGTGCCGAAACCATGATCCTTCGGGGTCAGCATGTCGGCGACCTTCGGGTCCTTCACCCGTTGGCGGATCTTGGCGGCGACGAAGTCGGAGATGGTCTGGTTTGCTTCCTCGCTGACGAAGATGTCCCGGAAGTTGCCCATCCAGATGCCGAAGCCGGGGGCGTCGTACAGTTCCTCGTAGAAGGCTTCGCGTTCCTCCGCGCTCACCCCCATCGCACGGCGCGGGTCGGCGTCATGCATGAAACAGCCGTGGGAGCGCCTGCAGATCTCGAAGATCTCCGGGTAGCGGGCGCGGATGTCCTGCTGCTGCTCCGGTGTGATCGGGCTGTTCTTCAGCGGCGCGCACCAGTTTGGGCGGCGCTGGAACACGGTCAGCTGCCCGGCGGTCTTGGCGACTTCCTGGATCGTCTGCACGCCGGTGGCACCGGTACCGATGACCGCCACGCGCTTGCCCGTGAAATCCACCGGTTCATGCGGCCAGCGGGCGGTGTGCATTGACTGGCCCCGGAAGTCGTCGATGCCGGGAATGGTCGGCATGGTGGGGACCGACAGGGGGCCGATGGCGGTGATCAGGAACTGTGCCGAGCCGGTCCAGCCATCTGCCGTCCAGACCGTCCAGTGCCCGGCGTCGCTGTCCCAGCGGGCGCGGGTGACGGTGCTGCGGAACCGGATGTCGCGGCGCAGGTCCAGCTTGTCGGCGACGAAGTTGCAGTACCGCAGGGTCTCCGGCTGGGCCGAGAAATGCTCGCTCCACTGCCACTCGTCCAGGATTTCCTCGGAGAAGGAATAGCCGTAGGAATAGCTCTCGGAATCGAAGCGCGCGCCGGGATAGCGGTTCCAGTACCAGGTGCCGCCGACATCGTCCCCGGCCTCCAGCACCTGCACCGACATGCCCAGGCCGCGCAATCGGTGCAGCTGGTACATGCCGGAAATTCCGGCCCCGATGATGATGGCGTCGAAGGTCTGCTCGGTCATGGTCGTCTCTCCCCTGCGCGGCAGGATAGCACATCATGAAACGGGAGCCAGAGCGGCCTCAGAATACCCCCTCTGCCCGCATCGCAGCCAGTTCGGCGTCGGTGTAGCCGAGCTCGCGCAGCAGGGATTCGGTATGTTCGCTGAGGCCGGGCAGGGCGGTGTTGGCGCGGCCCGGCTCCTCCGCGAACTTCATCGGGATGCCGACATGCTCGAACCCGTTCTCGTCCTCGAAGATCATGCCGCGATGGCGCAACTGCGGGTCATCGCAGGCCTGGCGCAGGTCGTTGACGGGGGCGAAGGCGGCGTCCACGTCATCGAACCATTCCACCCATTCCGCCTGGGTCCTCGTGGCAAAGGTCTCCCGCAGGAAGTCGATGGCGGGCTGCTGTGTCGGGCCGGGGGGAGGCTCGCAGGCCTCGATCAGGTCGGGGCGGCCCAGCTTGGTCAGGATCGCCTTGGCGAAGTGCATTTCCGCCCCGCCCAGCACGATGTGCTTGCCGTCGGAGGTGGCGTAGATGTTGTACATGGCATTGCCGCCCCAGGTCCGTTCATTCCGGACCACGGGCATCTTCTTCTCCGCGAAGACGGTGCCGAGCAGGTTCGGCATTGCCGCCATCAGCGAATCCATCATCGACAGGTCAATGGTGTCGCCCTGACCGGTCCCGGTCCGGCGCAGCAGCGCCATCAGGATCGCCGACAGGCCCATGGTGGCCGACAGCATGTCCGCGTTGGCGATGCCGGGAATAGTCGGCGCGCCGTCGGCGCCGATGTTGCAGCTCAGCACGCCGGCCAGCGCCTCCGTTGCCAGGTCGTGCGCCGGACGCTTCACATAGGGACCGTCCTGGCCGAAGGCGGAGATGGAGCAATAGACCAGGCGCGGGTTGCGGGCGCGCACGGTCTCCGCATCGACCCCCAGCCGCTTCACGACGCCCGGGCGAAACGCCTCGATCATCACGTCGGCGGTCTCGGCCAGCTTCAGCAGCGCCTCCCGCCCCGCCTCCGTCTTCAGGTTCAGCTGCACCGATTTCTTGCCCCGGTGCGTGTTCTGGAAATAGACCGTCACCCCGTCGGCGCGCCGGGCGCCGATCTCCCGGTTCGGCTCCCCGCCATTGATCGGTTCCAGCTTGATCACCTCCGCCCCGTGATCCGCCATCATCTGGGTCAGCAGCGGGCCGGGCAGGAACAGCGACAGGTCGAGGACGCGGATACCTTCCAGTTTCATCAGTAGCCCTCCGACTGCGACCAGTCGAAGTAGAGGCCGTGGGCACGCCGGGCGATTGGGCCGGGCTGCAGATCCCGCCCCTCGTAGCGGGTGACGGGGACAACCTTGCCGAAATTGCCGGTGGTGAAGATCTCGTCCGCCTCGGCGAAGTCGCCCGGGGTCAGCGTGATCTCCTGCACCTCCACCCCGTCGGCGCGGAACAGTTCTGTCATCCGCTGCTTGGTGATGCCGTTCAGGAAGGTGCCGTTCCAGACCGGCGTCATGGCCACCCCGTCCTTGACCAGCCAGATGTTGGCGGTGGCCAGTTCGGCGACATTGCCCGACGGGTCGCAGAGCAGGGCATTGTCATAGCCACGCTGTGCGGCCTCCCGCAGCGCGCGCTGGGAATTGGGGTAGAGGCAGGATGCCTTGGCATCGGTCGGGGCCATGTCGCGGGCGGGGCGGCGGTGGGTGGACAGGCAGACGCTCATGCCCGTCGCGGCCGGCAGGGGCGATTCGTAGACCGCCAGCGTGAACTCGGTCGATTCCGGGTCGGGGGAGACGAAGCCGGTGCGGGCGAAGAACATCGGGCGGATGTAATAGGCACGGTTGCGGGGCAGGTCGGCCAGCGCCTCCCGGCAGAGTTCCTCCACCCGTGCCGCGTCTTCCTTCGGTTCCAGCAGCATGGTGCGGGCGGAGCGGACGACGCGCTCGCAATGGGGCGTCAGGTCCGGCGCCAGTCCCTCGAACGCCCGCGCCCCGTCAAAGACGACACTGGCCATCCAGAAGGCATGATCCATCGGGCCGGTCAGCCGCGGGTTTTCCGTGAACCAGTCCCCATCGTAGTAGAAGCGCGCTTCCATCCTGCCTGTCCCTCCCCGGTTTGTCCTTCAGGATGTCTTAGTCGGTTTTGCTGCGGGATGGAATTGCCCCGCGCAAGCCTGTATCCAGCATCGGCACAGATAGTTTCAGGACCCGGTATGATGAGCCTGCTCTTTCCCCTGGCGCGACGCCTGCTGTTCAGCATGGATGCAGAACGGGCCCACGATCTGACCGTCCGGGCGCTCCGCAGTCCGGCGCTGGCCAGGCTGGCGGCTGTACGTGTACCCGACATGCCGGTGGAGATTGCCGGTCTGCGGCTGCCGAATCCGGTCGGACTGGCGGCGGGGCTGGACAAGAACGCGGTGGCCGTCGATGGCTTGCTGGCGCTCGGTTTCGGCTTCGTGGAGATCGGCGGCGTGACCCCGAAACCGCAACCGGGCAATCCGCGCCCCCGCGTCTTCCGCCTGCTGGAGGACCGGGCGGTGATCAATCGCTATGGCCTGAACTCCGACGGGGCGGAGGCGGTGGCGCGCAATCTGGAGCGGCGGCGCGCGCCGGGCATCGTCGGCGTCAACCTGGGGGCCAACAAGGAAAGCGCCGACCGTATCGCCGACTATGCGGAATGTCTGCGGGTGGTCGGGCCACTGGTGGACTATGCGACGGTCAATGTCTCGTCCCCCAATACACCCGGTCTGCGCGCCCTGCAGGACCGCGCTGCGCTGGTGGAGATATTCGAGCGGTTGAACAGGGTTCGGAACGAAGGACGTCTGAAGACGCCCCTGTTCCTGAAGGTCGCGCCGGACCTGACAGCGGAGGACATCGCGGATATCTCCGCCGTCGCGCGCGACATGGGGATCGACGCCCTGGTCATTGCCAATACGACCATCGCCCGCCCCGACAGCCTGCGCAGTCCGAACCGCGCGGAAGTCGGTGGCCTGAGCGGCGCGCCGCTGTCGGGGCCTTCGACCGAAGTGCTCTCCCGGTTCCGTGACGCAACCGGGGGAGAGATACCGCTGATCGGGGTCGGCGGCATCATGTCGGGTGAGGATGCTGCG
>CAXBNO010000264.1:0-5473 GCA_963976775.1 uncultured Kordiimonadales bacterium | reverse complement strand
AGGTCGGGCCGGTGACATTGACCTGACAGCCGAGGAAGGCGAGGCCGGTGCGCGCGATGGTCGCCGGGATGACCAGCCCCTCCGCCATCGACATGACCAGGGCGCCGGGCACGAGGCGCCCGGTGAAGCTCGTGTGCTCCTCCAGGTACCAGTCGCTGGTGAAGAGTTCCTCCGTCATGCCGACCATGCCGGTGAACCCGGTCACGTCCTCGCCGCGGATGGTGCGGGTCTGTGTCTTGAAGGCCCAGCCGACCGACCAGTCCTGCCAGTAGAATCCATGTCCCAGTAGTTTCATCGTTTCAGACCTTCACTTCCTTTTTCTCCCGCGCGGCACCGGCGGTCAGCATGGTCTCGATCGTGGCAGTGTCATAGCCAAGCTCGGCCAGGACTTCCCGCGTCTGTTCCCCCAGGTGCGGCGTGTGACGTCTGACGGACACCGGGCTCTTCTCGAAGTTCACCGGGAACTTCATGGTGCGCAGTTCGCCCTCCGTCGGGTGATCATAGTGCTGCCAGAAACCGACCTGTTCCAGATGCGGATCGACCAGCAGGTCCTCCGGCGTGTTGACGCGCGTGCAGGGAATGCCGTGCGGCTCCAGCTTCTGCAGCCATTCGTCGGTGGTCAGCGCCCCGGCCAGTTCGGACAGGGTGGAATAGACTTCCTCGATATGCGTCTGCCGCGCGGCGAAGCTGTTGAAGTGCGGATGATCGACCAGGTCCTTGCGGCCCGCAGCCTCCAGCACCACGGCCCATTGCCTGTTGTCATAGGGCAGGATCGCGACCCAGCCATCCTTTGACGGATAGGGTTTGCGCCAGGGTGTCATCAGCCGCACGTACTTGGTGGGGCCATCCGCGTCGGCGAAGGTCGCACCGTCCAGATGCTCCACCATGTTCATGCCGACCATGGTCTCGAACATCGGCACCTCGACGAACTGGCCCTCGCCGGTGCGCTCCCGGTGCAGCAGTGCCGCGACAACCGCATTGCAGGCCATCAGGCCGCAGGTCTTGTCTGCCTGGATGAAGCTGACATAGCGCGGCTGATCCAGCAGCGTGCCCTGGATCGACGCGCCGCCCGACGCAGCCTGGATGATGTCGTCAAAGGCGGTCTTGTGGCCATAGGGGCCGCTTTCCGAGAAGCCGTAGGCACCGACATAGACCAGGTTCGGATTCACCGCCTTCAGGTCTTCATAGGCGATGCCGAGCTTGCGCACCGCCTGCGGGCGCAGGGCATGGATGAAGACGTCCGCTGTCTTCACCAGGTCCAGCATGGCCGCCAGCCCCTCCGGCTGCTTCAGGTCCAGGCAGATGGAGCGCTTGTTGCGGTTGCAGTTCAGGAAGCAACTGGCCATCCCGGCGTTGCGGGTCGTGCCGATGGCGCGGGCCAGGTCGCCCGCCGGTTCCTCCACCTTGATCACGTCCGCGCCCAGATCGCCCAGCATCTGCGACGCCAGCGGCCCCAGCACGATGCGTGTCAGATCAACGACCCTGTAGCCCGCCAGCGGTCCCTTGTTCTCTGTTTCCAGAGCCATTTCTCTCTCCCCAATGGTCCGATTCCGTGCGGTGGCATTTGCTACCACACCCACCCGCCGGGTTCCTCCCCCGCGAAGAGGGAGGGCGCGGGGAATGTTGCCGGATCAGCCTGCCGTAGCACCCGCCATGACACCGCCATCGACGACGAAGACCTGGCCCGTGGTCCATGACCCGGCAGGTGCAGCGAGGTAGACGGCGATGCCAGCCAGGTCCTCCGGCTCGCCCAGGCGCGCCATGGGCGTTCCGGCCAGCCGTTTCGACGATCGCTCCGGATCGGTCCAGAGGGCCTTGGCGAAGTCGGTCTTCACCAGCCCCGGAGCGATGCAGTTGACGCGGATGTTGTCCTTGCCGAACTCCACAGCCAGGTTTCGCGCCAACTGGAAGTCGGCAGCCTTGGAGATCGCGTACGCGCCAAGAGCCTTGTCACCCTTCAGCCCGCCGATGGAGGAGACGATGATGAACGATCCGTCCTTGCGCGCCTGCATGCCCGGAATGATCATCTGTGCCAGCCACAGGTTCGACTGCACGTTGCAGGTCATGATCTTCTGGAAGGCGTCGTCGGGGATATCCAGGTTGGACCCCATGAAGGGGTTCACGGCTGCATTGGCCACCATGATGTCGATCTGGCCATAGGCGGCTTCCGACTCCTTCACCAGCCGTTCCAGGTCGGGCCGGTTGGTGATGTTGCAGGCAATCGCCGTGGCCTCCCCACCGTCCGCCTTGATACCGTCAACGACGGCCTGACAGGCGTCCAGCTTGCGGCTTGCCACGACCACCCTGGCTCCATGGGCGGCCAGCGCTTCCGCGATGGCCTTGCCGATGCCCTTGGAGCCGCCGGTGACGACAGCGACCTTTCCCGTGATGTCGAACAGATGCTTCATCGTTCAGCGCACCTTCGCCGCCGGACGGCTGAGGCAGCGGCCAGCGAACTCGGCGACGTTCGGCACGGCAGAGAAATCGAACTTGGCCATCTTGCCCCAGGCGAGCACCGCCGCGACGTTCAGGTCAGCCACGGAGAATTCGTCGCCCACCAGCCACTTGTGGTCTGCCAGATAGGTGTTCAGCACCTCCAGCGGCCAGGCCAGGTCCTTCACTGCCTGTTCGGCGACCTTCGGATCTTTCTGGTCGTCGGGCAGCATGGCGGCGTGGAACAGGTAGTTCAGCATGGGCTTCTCGACCTCGGTCATGACCCAGAACGACCATTCCAGGACCTTGGCCTCGCCGACGAGATCGGTCGGAATCAGCTTGCCGTGCTTCTTTGCCAGATAGATGTTGATGGCGCAGGATTCGCCCATGCCGATGTCGCTGTCCTTGATCGCAGGCACGCGACCGGCCCGGTTGATCGCCAGGTAGTCAGGCTTGCGGCAGTCGCCGCCACGGAAGTTGATGTCGGCCTTGTGCTCGAACTCGATACCCAGCTCACCGGCCATCCAGAGTGTGCGCATGGCGCGCGAGGCCGCCGGGCCCAGAATTGTCATTTGTTTCTCTCCCCATCAAGAATGTCATTGGTCGGCGGCATTTGATCCGGCACGGGGGCCGAGGTCAACGACCGCCGACGCAGGCGCATGTCCGCCCACTGCATGAGCAGGATGCTGCCCAGCACCAGAAAGCCACCCAGCGCCTGCAAGGCGCCCAGCACTTCATCGAACAGCACCCAGGCTTCCCCGATGGAAGTCAGGGGCTGGATATTCGTGGCCATGCCGGACTTGAGTGCGCCGATGTGGGATATGGACCACAGGTACATGGGCATGGCCGATGCCTGCAGTACCGCCACACCGAAGACACCGCCCCAGCCCCCAGGCGTCTCCGGGAAGCGCACGTCAGCGACGAAGGTGCCGATCAGGATCAGAACCAGAAGCGCGGTCCAACTGAAGTGAAACGTCATCAGGAACACGTTCACTTCGCGGAAGAAGCGGGCCACGAGCACGGCATTCGTCGCGGTCGCGAAGGCGGCGACCAGGGAGAACACGACACCCCGCCAGTCGCTGTCGCCAACCGAACTGCCCAGCATCAGCGCCAGGCCGACAAAGGCGAAGACGATGGAGAACAGCTTCAGTGGGCTGGTAGGCTCGATCCGCAGCACCGTGACGATGACGGCGATGATGACGGGGAAGGTGAAGAACAGCAGTGCGGCCAGGCCGACAGAGATGAATTCCACCGCACCGATATTACCGTAGGTCATGGCCGACATCAGCACGCCGTTGAACATGGCCAGCGGCACCAGCTTGCGCGGCAGCCCGAAGCCGCTGCCGCGATAGAGAATGAAGGCGGCCATCAGCGCGGTCATCAGCGTGCTGCGGACACTGGCGACGACGATGCCGCTGGCACCGCCTTCATATGCGAAGCGTGCGACGGCGACAGCGCTGCCCAGAAAGACCCCGGCCAGCAATGCCAGCGCCAGGCCGGTGATTTCGGTTCTGTCCTTGCCCACGCGATGCGTCTCCCTCCGACGCAGGTTCGCGCGTCAGGTCGGGGGAAGGCAATCACCTAATCCGGCAGGGCTGACCTGTTGCGCAGGGGGACTTGCGTTCAGTCGGAGCGGACGACCGGACCGCCGGGGCGGCGAATCGTGATGTCGCCGGGTTCGCGCGGCGCCGGTGCGGTTGATGCCGGGCGTGAAGGGGAGCGGCGCTGACCACCGTCACTGCCCTTTCCGGGCTGGTGGTCGCGCGGCCATTCCCTCTGCGAAGCCAGAATCCAGAGCGCCACCAGGCCGATGGGCGGAATGATGGCCGTCAGGCCCCAGAAACCGCTGTATCCGGCCTTGGAGGCAATGCGCCAGCCGAACCAGGCGAGGACGAAGACCACGGGCGAACCGGGCAGCAGCATATATTCCATCAGATGCGCTCCTTCACCCGCTCGAATTCATCGAAAGGTCCGTTGACCCTGCCTTCACCTGACGGCCACGTCCTGAAGGCGATGAAACCCAGGGCCAGCGGCAGTCCCGCAAAGGGGATCAGCGCATAGAGCGAGATCGTCGGGCTGAGACCCGCGCGGTCACAGATTCGCCAGAGCGGCAGGACAAACAGGATGCCCACCACGACCATCCAGCCCATGAAGCCAATTTCAAACACCTGATTTCCCCGGTTGTTCCGTTTCAGGTGAGATAGGGACGCCGAACCGCCATTTCATCCCCCCGCCCGCGACAATGCGATCCCGCGACAATGCGATGCTTGAGGGGGCAAGGCCACCCTGCTAGATGGCATCTCCACCCCGCCGCTGCCCCGCCACGGAGAACCTCATGATCCCGCGCTATTCCCGCCCCGACATGGTGAGCATCTGGTCGCCGGAGAACCGCTTCCGCATCTGGTTCGAGATCGAGGCGCATGCGACCGATGCCCAGGTGGCGAACGGCATCGTGCCCGCGGATGCGGCGAAGGCGGTGTGGGAGCGGGGCGGTTTCGACGTGGACCGGATCGACGAGATCGAGCGGGAGGTGAAGCACGACGTCATCGCCTTCCTGACCTCCCTGGCCGAACACGTGGGCGACGAAGCCCGTTTCGTGCATCAGGGCATGACCTCCTCCGACGTTCTCGACACCTGCCTGGCCGTGCAACTGACCCAGGCGGCGGACATCCTGCTGGCCGACATCGACCAGTTGCTTGCCGCGCTGAAGACGCGTGCGATGGAGCACCGGATGAGCGTCAAGGTCGGTCGCAGCCACGGTATCCATGCCGAGCCGACGACCTTCGGCGTGACCCTGGCAACCTATTATGCCGAGTTCGCCCGCAACCGGGAGCGGCTGGTACAGGCGCGTGCCGAAGTCGCGACCTGCGCCATCAGCGGGGCGGTCGGCACCTTTGCCAACATCGACCCGAACGTCGAAGCGCATGTGGCGGAGAAGCTGGGTCTGACGGTGGAGCCGGTGTCGACGCAGGTCATCCCGCGCGATCGCCACGCCATGTTCTTCGCCGTCATGGGGGTCATCGCCTCTTCGGTCGAACGG
>CAXBNO010000263.1:0-5485 GCA_963976775.1 uncultured Kordiimonadales bacterium | reverse complement strand
AGGCGGCGGCACTCATTTAAGGAGTCTCCTGCGGCGGCCGTTGCGGCCCGCCGCGAGCATCCGCGCCCTGGTTCCCACGGCACCCTTCATCTGCTCGGCCGCCAGCGGCGCGGCATGAAACCGGGTCTCGATATCCGACAGACCGGCGGCCGAACCGGGCGGCAGCTTCGTGACACGTCCTGCGGCCACCGCCTCGCGCACCAGCTCCGCCCGCTTCTCGCGTTCGGTTTCGGAGACGGATGACACCCGCTCCGGCTGCTTCGGCGGCATCTCGGCAAGGATCCGGCTCGGTCCGGCGGCGACGGACCCGGCCGCATCATCCGCCCGCGTCGCCTGTGGCGCGAGCTTCGGGGCCTGCCCCCGCTTCATCTTGTGGCTGGCAACAACCTTGCGCGGGGTTGGCGCTCGTTCGAAAGGTTGTTCAGCGGCCTTCTGACAGCCACCTGAAGGCTGTTCGGAAGGCAGTACAGGTTGACTGCCATGCGAAAGGACCGACCTGACCGCCTGGTAACTCACCAGGCACTGCACCGCGATATCGACCACGCTGTGCCCGGCCTCGGCGAGGCGCAGGATCCTTGAACGAAGTGCATCCGTCATTGCCCGCACTCCGTGGGATACCGGCTGCCAGCGGGTGAGCCGCAGACAACCGGTATGGGAGTCAGTCCAACGGAGTGACTGATCGCATCATTTGCTCGATTTCCCGAATGGCATCGGGCCAATCGAATAGCCGTGGCGATATTCTTGTTCCAATCCTCAGTGCCGGTGCCGGATCGAGTCCGACAAAGGTTGGTGCCACAGCTGTAATCCCGAGCACTAGACGATGATCCTGCGGGGGCACGCCAGGCAGCGGGCCGAGGATGTAGCGAACATTCTCCATGTTTCAGGCCTCCGGCAGAGAGCGTTTTGCCGGAACGTCGTGCGCCCTGGCTGGCTCGGACTGTTCCAGGGACAGCAAACCAGCCTGTACCATCAGATCGACTTCCGCATCGACACCCTCGAAACTCCGGCCCAGCACAGATGCAATGGCATTCGTCCAGTAACCACGTTCCCAGAAAGTCCGCATCCGCGCCCAGCGCGGGTTCTGAGCGAGCAGCAACTCGTGGCAGAGCACCAGCCGTGCCGCATCGCGGTTCTTTTCGGAGAGAAGACGTTGAGACTCTGCCTCGATTAGGTCCAGAATCCAGACACGGAACTTCTTGGCCCTGTCGGTCCGTGCCAGAATCGCGATCAGATGCGCACCGCGCAGGCTGAAGACACGCCGCTCCTGCCCCAAACCGTCCGATTGTGGGATCAAACTGACCCCGCTTTCGTGTGCTTTCGCCGCCTGAGGACCGGTCACCGGTGCCAACATGCCCCCACCCTGCATTTTGTCGCCGGGCAAATAGACCAGACAGGTCATGGATTCGCTGAACTCGTCGGCATGCCGACGGTACAGCCGTGTCACCTGCTTGCGCGCATCGCTGTAACCGATGGCCGCGCCAATGTCCTCGGGCAGCAGCCAGAGACCACCATCCTGCTCGATTGCGGCAACGGTGGTGTCTTCGAACGTGAGTTTCCCGGTCATGGCTCAGCCCTCCCCGACAATGGTGGCAATCGCGCCTGTGGCCAGGCCATTGCAGGCCAGACGAATCAAAGCATGTTGAAAGGCGCGATCCTGCCGCGCCCGTGACAGCAACAGGTGCTCCACCTGGTCGGGAGCACCAGATGCGCGCTGTCGCGCGTCCAACAGTCGAATCCCGGCCAGGCGCCGAGCTTCGGTCAGTTTCTCCATGATAGTCTCCTAGTGCAGGCCATTTGAGAGCCTTGAAATCGGCGACGGGCCGACACCGGGGGCTCAAAACCTGGACTAGGTCAGGCGGGATTATTCCCGGCTCGCGCCGGTATTGTATTCTCCGCACCCCCGGCTCATTCGCCGGAAAAGGACAACCGCTCTCTGGGAAAACCGCAGGGCTTTCGGGGCGGCGTCCGCCTAGTCTGGGAGTTTTGAGCTCCACGGACAGGCTGCGCCGACCGTCGGTTGATGTCAACATTTCTCCAAAGGGGACCCAATCGATTATCTGGCTGCTTATCGAAGCTTGTGGCAGAGTTCCGATATGAGGATTTCGACCATTATTTTTTTGAGCACGTTGCTCACCCTTGCGCGACCGGTGACGGCAGACGAAGCCGAAAAGCCGGTTGGCCCTGATTCTGTCTTTGGCGACCATTTCTGGGCCGGGGATATGGTGGCGCTGGATGGAGAAACCCTGCTTCACACTGACACGAACGGTTCGCAGATCAGGCTGCGGCTCTGGGCGGTCGATGCACCGAATATGGATGCAATTCCTTGGGGTCCGTCTGCCCGAGCTGCGATAGACAAGATTTTCACAATGTACGATTTGGATGATCTTACCTGCAATCAGATCACCATAGGCGCTGATCAATGGCCCATCGTCATTTGTTATTGGCCGAACCAAACCATCAAGCTGTATGCGGGCATGCGATGGAATAGTCTCAACGCGGCTATCATCGCGGCCGGCTGGGCAACGCTGGACAGAGAAATGGTCGCGAGTACCCGTTTTCTGGAATATGACGCAATTCGCGGCTTGCGGCCTTTCGAATGGCATCTGAGACTCGCCGAAGACTCCGCGCGCATTCGCAATGCTGGTATGTGGCGCGACTACGAGCCTATCAAATAGCTCATCAGACTGGGCCATCGCTCCGCCCTCCTGCGGTCAGTCCGGCGCGCGGCGGCGGTGGCCGGAAATACGGCTCGTTCAGCGCCCGGACCAGTTCCCGCGCCAGGCAGTGGCTGCGGAAGGCGGCGACCACCTGGTTGCCGAAATGCGTGTCGATCACCCGCCAGGGCAGGGCAGAGTCCTGCCTCGGGTCGCCGATCCGGTACCGTGCCATTCCTCAGCCCTCCAGATCAGCGCGATAGCCGGGCCGGGCGGCGCACTCGGCGTCTGCCGCCTCGGCCAGCTCGCGCAGGTTCTCGACCCGTCCGGCCTCCGCCTCCGGATCGACGATCTCCAGCCGCACCAGTTCACTGGCGTGCTTGACCGCGTGCCACAGATTCGCGCGCGCGGTCTCCAGGCCCCGGCCCCTGGTGAAGGGCGCGGCACAGATAGAGACGTTGAGCAAGGCGCTCTTGATCTCTTCGACCGAAACTGTGCCCCTGGTCGGCATGGTCAGTCGGCTCCCGCCGTCGGCTCGCCCAGGGCTTCCAGATAGAGCGACAGGAGCGATTGCTCCTCCAGGCGGTCGTCACGGTCCTTCTGCCGCAGCTTGACGACTTGTCGGATGATCTTCGGCTCGAACCCGTTGGCCTTGGCCTCGGCATAGATCTCCCGGATGTCAGCCGCCATTGCGGCCTTCTCTTCCTCCAGACGCTCGACGCGCTCGATCAGCTGGCGCAGATGATCCGCTGCAACGGCTTCAGACATGATGGTTCTCCGGTTCAGGATTGACCTCGGGTGAAAGATCCGCCGCCGCGTCCAGCGCCAGCCCGATCAGGCTCGCGGCGACAGTGCGGGGCGACTTGTCCAGGTCGCCGGGCATGACCGGCCCGGCAGGGACGCGCGACAGGCTGTGGCGCATCACGTCCAGCGGAATGCCGTGTTGCAGGCCGATGCTGACCAGCACGGCCGCATCCTCCAGCACGTGCCGGGTCTCCGACCCTTCCTTGCCACCGGCGACGAAGATCTCCAGCAGCTGACCGGTCTTCGGGCAGTACCCGGCCGAGACCGCGATGCGGATCCCGTTGCGGTCCACCGTCACGGTCTCGGACGGACGCCGGTCCGGCAGGCGATGGCGGTCAGGGGCCATCACAGCGCCGCCGCATCCAGCGGGATAGGCCGGTAATGCTCGCTGTCGCCGACCCGCTCGTACATCCGCACATAGGTCCGGGTACCCGACACCTGCACGCTGTCGCTGATCGCGGCCATGGCCTTCAGCCAGACCTCGTCGGTGATATCGAGACGGCGCAGGCCGAGCACGCGGCTGGTCGAGACCTTGCCCGCCTTGTCCACCTGGAACGCATGTTCGACCAGCGCGCGGATCTCGCCGCCGCTGTTCTCGGCCCAGCGCCGGATGCACTGGTCGATCAGATCCTTCGCCACCTGCAGCCGTTCATCGAACACCAGGTATTCGCCAACCTGCCGTTCGACCTTGAAGCGACCGTCGAAGCTGACGAGCGTGACGTTGCCCTTCTTGCCGCCGATCTGGACGCCGTACTGCTCTGCAGACAGGTCCATGAACGCGCCGATGTCAGCCAGGCATCCGGCCTTGAACCGGGCCAGGGCTTCCGACTGCGCCTTCGCGGCTGTCACCATCTCCAGCACCAGGTCATTGCGCGCCTTGTCCAGCGGCTTGACCATTTCCAGCGGCACCAGGTGCCCCTTGGCGTCCTTCAGGTATCCTTCGGGGATCTCGGCAGTCATCGCATGGTTCCTTCCGTTTTCGGGGTCCAGATCAGCCGCAGCCAGCGGATCTGCTGGCGCAGGCGGCGCAGCAGCGGGTTACGGCGCGCCATGGGTGTCCTCCACGCCAAGGCGACGCAGCGCTGCCTGCGAATCCTTGATGGTCTTGCGAAGATGGAGGATCACCAGGTCGCGCCTGTACGCACACGTCTCGGACGACGTCGCACTGATGAGACCCGCCGATTGAACCACGGCTCTGGCACGCTCAACCTCGAGCATCGTCCCTTCGGACGTGCTGATCCCGTACTTGACCTTCTCGATCGCACTCAGGACCGTTGTGTGGTGACGGCCACCGAAGATCCGTCCGATTTCCGGCAGACTGCGATTGGTCAGTTCGTAGGCGAGATACATGGCGACCTGTCGCGGCCAGACGATGTGAGGCGCCTTTGATTTCTCGAGGAAATGCCGCTGCACCAGGCCGTAGTGCGCCGCCACGGTTTTCATCGTCAGCAGTACCGGCGAAATGCAGACATCCGGGATTTCATCATCTGACCGTCTTGTGGCGCGACGGCTCAGCATCGCCGTCTCGTGGCGACGCAAACCTTTCACATACTCGATCAGCTGGTCAGCGGTCTGGGCCTGCCCGCCGACCGACCACAGCCCGACGCCCAGTTCGCGAACAGAGACACCTTCCCTCTCGAGCCATTCGATCGCATCCCGCAAATTCCTCGGGGCCGCGCATTCTTGAACGGGTGCGCTCATGACCGCCCCCGCTTCCAGAAATCGGCGGCGGGAACCACCAGTTCGCCCTTCTGCCCGCCATCGCCGCGGCGCATGGCACAGGCCGGAATGCCGGGCGAGAGCGGCGTCACCCGCACCTTGCGCTGGGCCTCCGGAACCGGTTGCGCCTCCAGGGCCTCCACGTCCTCGGCATTGGCCAGCAGCGATTTCAGCGCCCGCAGCAGCGTCTCTTCGGTAAGCGTCCCCGCCTCGAGGTGCCGGGCGACCACACCCACCGTGTTCCGGATGTCCTGCGAGATCATGGCAGGTCCTCCCGGCCACGGTTCTGCCAGGCCAGGCGGATGTCG
>CAXBNO010000262.1:0-5504 GCA_963976775.1 uncultured Kordiimonadales bacterium | reverse complement strand
AGATGCCGACCCGGATCGCGATCTTGCCGATGTGGGACTTGCTCAGGAAGGTTTCCTGCGCGGCGGGCAGTTCACGCAACGGATAGGTCTCGGCGACCACAGGCCTGATCTCACCGGCTTCGATGTAGCCGACCAGGTCGGTGAACACAGTGTCGGGCTGATGGGTGCAGCCGAACAGGGTCAGGTCGCGCAGGTAGAGCGTGCGCAGGTCCAGTTCGACGATGGGCCCGGCGATGGCGCCCGCCGTGACATAGCGCCCGCCGCTGCGCAGAGTCTCCAGCAGTTCCGGCCAGCGCGGACCACCGACCAGGTCGATCACCACATCAAATGCGCCGTCGGGCAGGTCGGCATCCCGGTCCAGGGTCTCCTCTGCCCCCAGCGCGCGCAGGTCGGCGGCCTTGGCGGCGCTGGTCAGTGCGGTGACATGCGCGCCGCGCCTCCCCGCCAACTGTACCGCCGCCGATCCGACACCGCCCGATGCGCCAGTGATCAGCACCCGCTCCGCTCCGAGACCGACCCGCTGGATCATGCCCTCTGCGGTGGAGAAGGCGCAGGGGAAGCAGGCCAGGTCCGTGTCGGAAAGTGGCGAATCGATCAGGATCGCGTCGTTGGAGCGGACCCTGGTGTATTCCGCGAACGCGCCGTCATAGTCCGTGCCGAGCGTCGTGACCGCCACTTGCGCATCCGGCGACGGGGGTGACTGCAGCGCACGCACCAACACCCGCTGACCGACGCGTCCAGCGTCCACCCCACCCCCTGCGGCGGCGATCTGCCCACAGCAGTCGGCGCCCTGAATGTGTGGAAAGACCAGCGCTTCTCCCGACCAGCCGCCATCTGCATCCACGTCTGCCCCGAAGCCATCCGCCGTACCCGCTGCCGTGTCTCCCCGGACGCTCTTCGAGTACCAGCCAACGCGCAGGTTGATGTCGGTATTGTTGACGGAGGATGCGCCCACCCGCACCAGCACCTCGCCCTCGCCCGGCTGTGGCACGGGCAGGTCATCCCGCCATTCCAGCCGCTCCGGCCCGCCATGGCCGGTCAGCACCATGCCGCTCATGATGCTCGGGACGTTCACGTCTGATCGCCCGCTGCTTCAGGCTCGGTTGCATTCCTGTCCGGCCCCTCCAGTGCCGTCGCGCCTGCCGCCTCCACCATTGCCTGGGGCAATTCCTTCTTCGCCTTGGCCCCGAGGGTCTTCAGCTGGGTGGCCTGGGTGATCAGGTTGCCGTTGCCTTCGACCAGCTTGCTGACCGCCGCCTGCTGGGACTTGGAGGCGCGGTCGAGGTGGCGGCCAATGTCGGTCACGTCATCGACGAAGCCGGCAAACTTGTCGTAGAGCAGGCCCGCGCGGTTGGCGATGTCCTCCGCGTTCTTCTGCTGGCGCTCCACCTGCCACAGGCTGCCGACAGTGCGCAGCAGGGTGATCAGCGTCGTCGGCGTCGCCATGGTGATGTTCAGTCCGATGGCGAAACCGGTCAGGTCGGGACTTTCCTGCAGGGCGGCGGCAAAGGCGCCTTCTATGGGCACGAACATGATCACGTAGTCGGTGGTTGCCCCGGTGATGCGGGAATAGTCCTTCGATGACAGGCCCCTGATGTGCTGGCGCAGGGACTCGACATGGCGTTTCAGCGCCGCCGCCTGCTCCGCCTCCGTCTCCGCGTTCACATAGGCCTCGAAGGCCACCAGCGAGACCTTGGAATCGATGATGATCTTGTGCTCGTTCGGCAGGTTGACCACCACGTCGGGCCGCAGCCGTTCGCCGCTGTCGATGGTTTCACTCTGCTGGGTGGAGAATTCCTCCCCCTCCCGCAGGCCGGACTTCTCCAGAATCGTGGCCAGGATCATCTCGCCCCAGGCCCCCTGTGTCTGGGTCTTGCCCTTCAGCGCGCGGGTCAGGTTCAGGGTCTCCTGCGTCATCGCCGTGCTGTGTTTCTGCAGCGACTCGATCTGCTGTTTCAGGGCTGCCTGCCCCGCCGCCGCCTGCCGCTGCGCATCGGTCATGCCGGTCTGGAATTCCACGATCTTCTGCCGCAGCGGGTTCAGCAACCCGTCAAGCTGCTCCCGGTTCTGTTCCTTGAAGGTCGTGGCATGGCCCTTCAGCACCGTGTCGGCAAGTTCCCTGAACTCCTTCGTCATCCGCTCGCGCGCATCGGTCAGTTCCTTCAGGCGTTCGTCCGCCCGTGCCTGATCCTTCTCCTGCGCCTGTTTCAGGCGTGCATGCTCCACCTTCAGGTCACCCAGCGCGGCGGTCTCCCGCTGCAGATCCGCGCGCAGCCGTTCCAGCATCTCATCCCGTTCTGCGAGACGTTTCGCGGCATTGGCACTGTCGGCTTCCAGCGTGGCAATGCGCCGGTCCTTCTCCGCATTCCCGGACAGGGCCTGCTGCAGGGCAGCCTCCGCCTGATCCCGCGCGGCAACGATGGCCGCGTCCGGGTCCTGCTGCCCGGTGCTGCGACGGATGGCGACGAAGGCGGCGATGGCGACGACGACCGCGCCGCCCAGGGCGACCGCGACCAACAGGGCTGGTTCCATGAATCAGGGCTCGTTTCGGGTGATGGGGGCCCCATCATCGCCCCTGTCGCGGGGATTCGGAACTCCAAAGCCCACGTCCAGATATTCCCGCTCAGGGATATGGAACAAATCGACCGGGCGTTCCCGCTGGTTCATGTCGTATTGAGCCTCCTCGACCAGATCATCGAGGAACAGCATCATCGGCGCACCCGTGTTGTGGTGACGCAGGGGATAGCCGACCGCCTCCGCCACCGTCCACTTGCCGGACTGATAACGCGCATGGTTGATCACGCGCATGCCGCAGGGATGGGTCGCGGTGGCATGGAGATGATGATAGGCGTCCGCCTGACGCTCGGGACTGACGAAATCCATGTAGTCGCGCCCCGTCGGATCAAGCCCGAACCGCTCCGCGATTGCAGTGCCGACCAGCCGCAGAACGGACTTTCCCGGTGTCGCCAGGTCATGGATCAGCAGATAGGGTAACAGGGGCTTGATCTGCCCGGGGTCGATCATTGCCCGGGTCGGTACACCGTCAGGTGTCTCCGCGCGCAGGTTCCACCAATAGTCACAGAGCGCCTGGCACCGCGGGCTGCGAAAGGCTGTCTTGTGAGTCCCTTGTTGCACCATGTTCCTTACGCCAAACACGAACACAGTCAGGCCACTGGCAGGCCACTGGCTCGCCGGTTGAGCAATACTGTAGCATACCGGCTGCATTTCTCAGGTGACAGGCGGCACGGCACGGCTACTCTGCCGAAAGATCCTGCCTAAGACGGAAACCCCCAGATGACCACACGCTCCGGACGCCAGTTCCTTCAGGTACCCGGCCCGACGAACATTCCTGATCGCATCCTGAACGCGATGCATCGCCCGGCGCTGGATTTCGCCAGTCCCGGCTTCATGGACATCGCCATCGACTGCTTCGAGAAGGTGAAGCCGCTGTTCGGCACGGACGGGGAGGTCTTCTTCTACACCGCCTCCGGTCACGGTGCCTGGGAAGCCGCCTTCGTCAACCTGTTCGAGGCAGGCGACACCATCCTGATGCCGGAAACGGGCCGCTTCTCCCTGACCTGGGGCGAGATGGCGAATTCGTTCGGCCTGAAGATCGAGACCATTCCCAACGACTGGCGCACGGCGATCGATATCGACGCGCTGGAGGATATCCTGCGCCGCGACACCGATCACCGCATCAAGGCCGTGCTGGCCGTGCATACGGAGACCGCGACCGGCGTCACCTCCGACGTGCGGGCCATGCGCACCGCGATCAATGCTGCCGGCCATCCGGCGCTGCTGGTCATCGACGCCATCGCTTCCTTCATGACCACCCCGCTGCCGATGGACGAATGGGGCATCGATGTGGTGATCGCCGCCTGCCAGAAGGGCCTGATGATGCCGCCCGGGCTGTCATTCACTGCCGCCGGACCGAAGGCACTTGCGGCGACGCGACGGGTTGGCACTCTGCGCGACTACTGGTCATGGGATGCACGGCTGGGGATGGAGCAATACCGCCGGTTCTGCGGCACCGCGCCGGAGCATCTGATCTTCGGCCTGCGGGAATCCATCGCCATGCTGAACGAATGGGGCCTGGATGCGGTCTTCGCCCGCCACGCGCGGCTGGCCGGTGCGGTCCGGGCCGCGGTGACCGAATGGAGCCGCGGCGGCGCACTGGAGTTCAATGCCCTGCGCCCGGAACAGCGCTCCACCTCCCTGACCGTGGTACGGCGGACGGATGGTGGTGACGCCGATGAAATTCGCCTTACCGCACGGGAAACCTTCGATGTCGCCGTGGGTGGCGGGCTGTCGCATCTGGCGGGACTGGTTTTCCGCATCGGACACATGGGCGATCTGAACGACCCCATGATCCTGGGGTCGCTGGCCGGGATCGAGGCGGCACTGATGCAGTGCAAGGTGCCGCACGAAAGCGGGCTGCGGGCGGCCACGGCGCACCTCGCCGCCACCGCGCCGGTGCTGGAGAACCGGGATACCCGACGGATCGTCTGAAGGTTCTCCGCCTGCTCAGGCCCCCAGTTCGCGACTGCGCTTCGCCGCCGCCTCCACGGCGCGGCGTATCAGCGGGGCCAGCCCGTCGTCGGCCATCAGCACTTCCAGCGCTGCCTGCGTCGTGCCGCCGGGGCTGGTGACATTCCGGCGCAGCGTGCCCGGATCTTCCGGCGCGGCATGGGCCAGTGCGCCCGCGCCATAGACGGTCTGCGATGCCAGTTGCGCCGCCAGTTCCTCCGGCAGGCCGGCATCGACACCCGCCGCCGTCATGCATTCGATCATGTGAAACACATAGGCCGGCCCCGAACCGGACACAGCGGTCACCGCGTCCATCAGGCTCTCGTCCGCGATCCATGCGACCGCACCGACGGCGGACAGCAGATCATCGGCCCGCGCCCGCATGGCCTCAGTCACATGGGCATTCGGACAGGCCACCAGCATGCCCTTGCCCACGGCGGCGGGCGTGTTGGGCATGGTGCGGACGATGGCCGCCTCCTGGCCCAGCACCCCTTCGAAGAAGCCGATGGTGGTGCCCGCGGCAATGGACAGGAACTGGGTCCCCGGCCCGACGAAGTGGACAAAATCTCCCATCACGTCGGCCATCATCTGTGGTTTCACCGCCAGCACGACGCAGTCAGGCCAGAAGCCGTCAGGCAGTTCCGTAGCCGTGGCGACCGCATTGACGCCGCGTTCCCTCAGCGGCGCGCGCAGGGCCTCGGCCGGTTCGATGACGAACACGGTTCCCGGATCAGTACCCTCATCCAGCCAGCCAGACAGCATTGCACCGCCCATCTTGCCGCAACCGACCAGCAACAATCCCTGCGCCATGTAGCGTCTCCCGGAAATTCAGTTCCAATTGGGGTCGTCACCGACCTTGATCACACGCTTGCCGAAGTTCTCGCCCGCCAGCATGCCGATGAAGGCAGCAGGGGAATTCTCCAGACCGAACATCATGTCCTCGGCCACCGCCATGGTGCCATCGGCAATATGTCCGG
>CAXBNO010000261.1:0-5548 GCA_963976775.1 uncultured Kordiimonadales bacterium | reverse complement strand
GCCATGGGTCTGGTCTGTCCGATGGTCAACACGGCGGAGGAAGCCACCCACTTCGTGCAGGCAAGCCACTATCCGCCGCTCGGTTTCCGCTCCTTCGCCAATGTGCGCGGGCCGCTGTATGCCGGGTCCGACTACAAGGCCCGGTCACGCGACCTGGTGATCACCCTCGCCATGATCGAAACCAAGGACGCACTCGACAATATCGAGGAGATCGTGGCCGTGGAGGGTCTGGACGCTGTCTACATCGGCCCCTCCGACCTCGCCATCGGCCTCGGCCATGACCCGGTCGGCGATCCGACGGAGCCGGAGGTGCTGGAGGCGATTGCCCATATTCGCAGGGTGTCGGAAGCGGCTGGCGTGAAGCCCTGCATCCATACCGCAGGCGGCGATCACGCCAGGCGGTGCTTCGAAGAGGGTTTCCGGCTCTGCACCCTGGCCAACGAGATCCGGTTCATCATCGACGGCGCGCAACGGGAGATCGGCAAGGCCCGCGCCTGACGAGACAACTCCGCTGACCTGCCTGACGGCACTGGCGGCATTGTCCCGGCGCCGTCAGGCCGGTCGGCGGAGGCTCAGAAGACGGACAGGCCGGTCAGGGCGGCGAACTTCTCCAGCGCCATGGTCCCGACCAGGGAATTTCCCTGGGCGCTGAGGCCCGGCGACCAGACAGCCACCGACAGTTCCCCCGGGGCGATGGCCACGATACCGCCGCCGACACCACTCTTTCCCGGCAAGCCGACGTGGAACGCGAAATCGCCGGATGCGTCGTAGTGGCCGCAGGTCAGCATGATCGCATTGATGCGCCGTGCCCGTCGTTCCGAAACCACCCGTCGGCCCGTGATGGGGTCCTTGCCGCCGCTGGCGAGAAACAGCATCGACCGCGCGAGCCCCAGGCACGACATTTCCAGCGCGCACTGATTGAAATAGACGTGCAGTACGTCTTCGGGCGGATTGTGCAGATTGCCGAAGCTGCGCATGAAGTTCGCCACCGCCGCATTGCGGAATCCGGTCTCGCGTTCCGATGCGGCAACGCGGGGGTCAATGCGCACCGGCTCCCCATCTGCAAGTTCGGTCGCGAACTGCAGGATGGCCTCAACCGCGCCATCACGGCCATAGCGGCTGACCAGCACATCGGTCGAGATCAGGGCACCGGCATTGATCAGCGGATTGCGGGGAACCCCGTTCTCATGTTCCAGCTGGACCAGCGAATTGAAGGGATCACCGGATGGTTCCCGACCTGCGCGCTTCCAGTAGGATTCGCCAATTGCTTCCAGCGCCATCGTCAGACTGATCACCTTGGTGACGCTCTGCAGCGAGAACCGGCGGTCAGCACGTCCGACCGAGTACCGCTCCCCTGCCCGCGTGACGACGGCCATTCCGAAGTTCATCGGATCGACCTCGGCAAGTGCGGGAATGTAGTTGGCGACCTTGCCTTTGCCCCGTTGTGGCTCGATCGTCTCCGCCACTTCCCAGAGAATTTCCTCGTAGTTCATGAAGGGCCTCATTTGGACCGGTCGCGCTTCATTGCGCGAACAGTCCAGTCTAGCGCCTTGTGACCCCCGCTGGCATCAACCTGCTGCTGCGGTGCCTTCCTCTTCAATGTTGTCGTCGACCTCGATCTCCAGGCTGCGACGCTCCATCCCGCCCGGGGCGCCCACATCCTTGAACCGGCGGCAGGGTCCGACGTACTTGTCCTGATCGACGAAGGGTCGCGGATGATTGGCTACCCAGGACAGCCGGTCATAGAGGCCGCCCGGCGAGAGCGGCAGGGTCAGCACCATGTTGGCACCCGCATCGCGAGAGATCGTGACGGCGCCGACGGTCGTGTGTCCCAGGGTCATCAGGATAGGGATGTGTCGCGCCGGATTTCGGCGGTTCTCGCGAACGCTGCGGACCAGATCGGCGCCACCCTTGCCGTCAATGTTGTAGTTCACGATCAGCAGATCGACCGTGCCCCGCTGGATCAGCTTGCTGGCCTGTTCGGCGGTGCGCGCATGAACGACAGGATCGGCACCGAAGGATTTCAGGATCGACTGCGTGATACGGAATGCCGGTTCACCCGAATCCGCGACAAGAACCGATATGTTCTTGAGATTGATATCCTTTGCCGGACCCTTCATCAGGATGGCTTCCCTCAGTTGTCTCGTGGTCGCAGCGCGTCAGGCAATATTGCCGTCTGGTTCAGGATAGTGATCCACCAGTTGACGCAGTGCACCCATCAGCGCCCCGAGTTCACCTTCGCCTTCCCGCTTGAACGTCGGCGTGCTCACCAGCCGCAGGGCATTCAGGTGCGTCCGCATCGCATGTGAATCATTGCGGCCTGCCTCGTTCAGTCGATGGATCAACTCGCAGAAGCTGTCGGCGACGTGTGTCACGGCCTCATAGTCGAATGTGGCGCCAAGATTGCGGATCTGGTTCGACAGGCCATAGGCTTCCTCCCCATGCGGATTCGGGAAGGTTTCGTCCTGACCGGCCTTCTCCACCGCTGACCAGAGTTCACGCAGCAGTCCATCAACCCACTCAAGGTACTCCGGTTCCAGTCCCGTCACCGCGGACTGACCCGCCTCGATGGCGGCGTCTCTGGAGATCGTCGGTTTCTGGCGTGCGATCTGCGTGAACCGTGTGGGCACGATCCGTGCCTCGTTTGTCTTGTTGTTCGGCATGCTACTGGATCCCGGTTGACGTGATCATGGGGTTTGGCGGGCGGCCTGTTCGGCCCCGCATTTCCTTGCCTGCTTCGGTCTTGTTTTTCATTCTGCGCTCAATCTGGTTTGGGGCGCCTGCCGCGCGAAACCGACGACAGGGACCAGCGTAGACTTCGTGATCAACGAACGGGCGTGGTCGGTGCGCGATCGCTGTCAGACGTTCATAGAGCGCCTGAACAGAGACCGGCTTGGTCAGCACGAGGTTGGCGCCACTGTCGCGGCAGCGTCCCACATCGCGCGCGGTCAGATGACCACAGGTAATCAGCACCGGGATATAGCGAGCCGGATGCTGGGGGGTACGACGCAGTTCCTTCACGAAATCAGGCCCCTGGCCGTTGCCGAGGAAGTAGTCGCAGATCAGGACATCGATACCACCGAACATCAACCGGTCGCGGGTGCCTTGCAGAGTACCCGATTGATGAATGAACACGGCGCCGAAGCCCTGCAGGATCGACTGCATGACCCTGCGACCGCCTTCATTCTCGTCCGCGACGAGAAAGTTGACCTGTGCCAGGTTGATGTGTTGCTCGGCCGGCTTCATGACTCTTGTTTCGCAATTGAACAGAGTGGCAGCCTATACCCGCCGGGGTAAAATGACGGTTAACGCCGCACCACTTCGGGCAGCAGCCCCCGCGGACTGAAGCGCATCACCAGCAACAGGATCAGTCCCATGGTGAACAGGCGCATGTGCGCGGCACCCTCGATCAGGTGCAGACGCAATGCATTGTCCTCTGCCAGACCCGACGTCAGCGCGGACATCAGCCAAAGTCCGACCGGCTCCGCCTCGATCCACAGGAACCAGATCAGGAAGCCGCCCAGAACGGCACCATAGTTGTTCCCGGAACCGCCGACGATCACCATGACCCAGATCAGGAAGGTGAAGCGCAGCGGGTTGTAGGTGCCAGGCGTGAACTGACCGTCCAGCGTTGTCAGCATCGCCCCGGCAACGCCGACAACGGCCGAGCCGAGCACGAAAACCTGCAGATGGCGGCGGGTCACGTTCTTGCCCATGGCGCTGGCCGCGACTTCATTGTCGCGAATGGCGCGCATCATGCGCCCCCAGGGCGACTTCAGCGCCCGCTCGCTGAACCAGAGCACGGCAATCAGGACCGCCGCGAACAGCAGCACATAGCAGAGCTTCACGAAGATGCTGGAACCATCGATAACGAACTGCTGCAGCGCATCGGACCTGGCCGCGGGTTCGAGCACCTGCAGGCTGCTGCTGTTCAGGGTCTCGATCAGGTCTCGGAACCAGCCGGTTTCCTGCAGGTCGATCTCGTAGGGGACCGGGCGGTCAAGGCCGCTGACGTTCTTCACGCCGCGGGTCAGCCAGTCCTCGTTCTTCAGTATGGCAATGACGATCTCGGAAATGCCGAGGGTCGCGATCGCCAGATAGTCGGACCGCAGGCCGAGCGCGATGCGTCCGACGACAAATGCAGCCCCCGCCGCAAAGACGCCGCCAACCGCCCAGGAGAAGATGATGGGCAGCCCCAGGCCGCCGAGATAGCCGGTCTTGGCCGGATCGACCCCCTCGATGGCGTCGACCGCCGGATCGAAGAAGGCACGCGCCGCGAAATAGCCGATCCCGACGATCAGGGTCATGCCGATGATGCGGGCCGGGCCACGTGGCAACCGGCGATGCGCAAAGATGGCGACGATCACCGTGGCGATCACGACCGCCAGCGCCAGAAAGACACCCGTGCCACCGACCGACCAGGCCTCTCCGACGGGCGACTTGGAGACAAGGACACCTGCAATGCCGCCGAGCGCGGCGAAGCCCATGATCCCGACATTGAACAGTCCGGCATAGCCCCACTGGATATTGACCCCCAGGGCCATGATGGCGGAGATCAGGCAGAGTTGCAGGATGGAAAGGCTGACCGACCAGGACTGCCCAAGGCCCACCGCGATCAGCGCCGCCGCCATGATGGCAAAGGTGACCAGGCCGCGGCTGCGGGTGGCGTCACCGGCGCTCATATCACCTTCCCCCTGAATATCCCGGTGGGTCTGACCAGCAGCACCACCACAAGGATGATGAAGGAGACCGCGAACTTGTAGTCGGTGGACAGAAGCTGGACCAGGGTATCGGGCGCCATGTCATCGGGCAGCAGATAGCGCAGGAACTTCTTGTAGGCATAGGTGATCGTGACCTCCGAGAAGGCGATCACGAAGCCACCGACGATGGCCCCCAGCGGTTGCCCTATGCCGCCCACGATCGCCGCCGCGAACATGGGCAGCAGCAGCTGGAAATAGGTGAACGGCTTGAAGCTCTTGTCCAGGCCATACAGCGTGCCCGCGATGGCGGCCAGGCTTGCCGCGATGATCCAGGTCACCAGCACCACCCGGTCCGGGTCGATGCCCGACAGCAACGCCAGATCCTCATTGTCCGAATAGGCGCGCATGGACTTGCCGGTACGGGTCCGCGGCAGGAACCAGAACAGTGCGCTCACCACCAGGATGGCCACGACAACGGTCAGGGCCTGGGTCTGGCGGACCGCAATACCTTCGCCCAGGCCGGTCAGTTCCTTGAACTCGCGGAACGTGATCAGGAACCGGGCACCATCGGCAAAGGCCTGATCATCCGGGCCGATGATGAAGCGGACGATGCCGTTCAGCATGAACATGACGCCGACGGAGGCGATGACGAAGATGATCGGCTTGCTCTTCTGCTTGCGGTAGAACCGGAACACCGCACGGTCCGCCACCAGCGCGATCATGACGGTTCCAAGAATGCCGAAGGGCAGCGCCAGCAGCGCGGTCGGCAGGGGGGCGATGCCGATGCCCCAGCTCTGGAACAGCCAGGTGACCAGGATGACGACCATGGTGCCGAAGGCCATCAGATC
>CAXBNO010000260.1:0-5555 GCA_963976775.1 uncultured Kordiimonadales bacterium | reverse complement strand
CATCGCCAGCTTCGAATGCATTGCGGAGGCAACCCACGATGGTGGCGATCACATCATCATCATCGGTCGGGTGACCCGCCTGAACCAGGTGGAAGGTGCCGCGCCGCTGCTTTACTTCCAGGGACGTTATGCGGAGATTGCGGGCTGAGGTGCGAGCTCAATCGGTCACTGTCAGTTGGCAGACCTTGCGCAGGGCCTGCCAGTCCTTCTGATCCAGCACCGGTCCGGTTCCTGTCGATCCTGACCGAATGGCGGCGATACGGTCTTCCGGTCCCGGGTGGCTCTGCAGGAAGCGGATCAGTGCAGGCGACTCCTCGCTCTCTGCCTGCCGGGCCTGCGCCCGTTCGAAGAAGTCCACGATCCCCGCCGCGCTGTAGCCGAGGCTGTTCAGCCGTTCGACGGCGAAATCGTCTGCTTCCCTTTCGGCATCGCGGCCATAGGACCTGCTGGCGATCTGGCTGGCCAGCGATCCGCTGATGCTGCCGGTGGTGCCGGGCGAGAAGACGGAGGTCACGGCATCAATGGCTCCGTCCCGGATCAGACGTTTCATGCCGTGCCGGTGATGCACATGCCCGATCTCGTGCGCCAGGACACCCGCGACCTCGGCACCCGAACGGGCTTCGTCGATCAGCCCCCTGAAGATGAGAACCTGTCCGCCGGGAAACGCCATCGCGTTCACGAGCGCATGCGGGACGACCCGCACGCGCAGCGGCATATCCAGATCGAGGCCGTCCGTCATGTTCTCCACCAGCTGCTCGATGACCGTGAGTCCGTCTGGTTCAACGCACCGTTTTGAGAGTTCGGGTACCAGCCTGGTCAGCGCCGCGACGGCTTCATCGCCGATCCTCTTCTCGGTCGATGCCGGAACCAGGGCGGCCAGTACGGAGATGACGATGGGCAGGGCCGCAACGGCCATGGCACCGGCAACCGCCAGTCCCGCGACGCCGATGGCCAGACGTTTCAGGTCGCGGCGCAGTCCCCCACGCCGGTTGCTGAAGATCTCGGGCCAGCAGGTGTGACAGCGTTCCACCGCCTCCCGTCCCAGCACGACGACGCGCGCATTCGGTTCCCCCTCATGGCTGAACCTCACACGTGCGCCCCGGTCCAGATGATCGACCAGTTCGATCTCCGACCGCGGCCAACTGATATCCCCGTCCGCCGCATGGATCGTCATGCCCTCGGCCGCGAGTATCAGGGTCACTTGCTGTTCCTGCGCGACCTGTCCGTCGAGATAGCGTGCGCTACTGACTGTTGTTTCGGCGGTGTTCATGGTGACTCAGATACCGTCCATGCCGAGCAGGATATCCAGGCCGTCACCCGGCCCGCTTCTGCGGTCCTGTACCTGCCGCACCTGACCTGGGTCGATCAGGCCCTGGATGACCGTGGTCTCGAAGACATGCTCCAGCGTCATGTAGCTGACGAGATAGAGGAAGGCCACGTACGAGACCGGAAACACGATCAGCAGCGAGAAGACCAGCGAGGGAAGCAGTGCGGCCATCTGCGAGAAGGTCGGGCTGTTGATGACCATGCCGCCCGGATCGACGATATCGACCTGGACACCGCTCAGGCTGGCGATGATGCCTGTCAGAACGAACACGACCCCATAGACCAGAAGGCTGGCGAGAATGGTGCCGACGACGTATATCCGGAAGATGCGCCACGGTCGCAGGGTGGTCTCGAAGCGCAGTGGTCCGAGTTGCATGCTGTTCAGGTGGTAGCGCAGCGCGAAACCGCGCCACCAGGCAAGGGAAAGCCCCAGCGTGAAGGGCAGCAGGAACCAGCAGGCCAGCCAGGGCAGGAAGATCCGGGAACCGCGCCCGGAATAGGCGAACTGCAGGGTGCCCACGGACATGTTCCTGACGAGGTAGCGCTGGATCGAGACGGCAAGCCAAGGATATGTGAACCCCAGCGTCAGCACGGTCGCCAGCAGCGGTACCGCAACCCGGGCGGTGAAACCCGATGGTGACCCGGCCACGTCACAGTGAATGCCGCGCCATGTCGTGCGCCGCAGCATGTAGCGGTGACGGCTGTAGATCGCCAGGACACCCAGCGCGGAGAAGACGATATAAGAGCGCACCCAGCCAGACAGCCTGGCCGCGCAGCGGGTCGACCGACGCCAGGATCAGGTACTGCAGTGCCCAGAGCAGAAGGGCCACGCCGAGACCGGCGATGACGAAGCCGATGAACAGCTCGATCCCGCGCCCGCCGTATTCGAGACGGCTGCCGCCTACGGACAGGTGTCCCCAGACGTAGCGCCGGACATTGGTTCGAGACCAGAACCAGTATGTTCCGACAGTAGCAAACAGCAGCAGCACATGGCGGAAGAGCATCCGGCGCACGTCCTCCCGGCGGCCATGATACGCCAGTTGCCATCGTTGCTTCCCCGGATCGGATGTATCGATCACGGACAGTTCCACCGATGGCGCGGTCATCGGCACGGATGTCACGACCGCAGGCGCATTCCCGTCCGCTTGCTCCGCGGCGGCCGGGTTGTCCGGTTCAGGCCAGCCGGGCTTTTCGTCATCGCTCATGTTCGCCCTGTCATGCGAAGGTTGTGTTTCACGGGTGCAGACATGTTATGTGCTCCGCCGGAGACCGGCAAGTCGGGTGGTTCCGGTGGCTGGTGCAGGAGCACGCGCGGGCGTAAGTTTGTCTTCCCTACCGTGCAGGAGCTGGCAATGAACGAGATGAATTCGCGACAGGGGCGCAACGAGCCGTCCTCCATGTTCTTCTGGCCGACGGAAGACCGTCCCGTCGCCAGACGCGGTGAAGGTATCTTCATCTGGGATGACGAGGGCCGTCGTTACGTCGATGCCAGTTGCGGCCCGCAGACCACCAATGTCGGCCACGGCAACCAGTATGTGATCAACGCCCTGAAGGTACAGATGGACGACATCTGCTTCGCCTTCCGGACGCATTTCAAGAATGGTCCGGCGGAGCGGCTGGCGGACCGGCTGGCCACGCTGGGCGCGGCGAAGGGGCTGACGCGGGCATTCTTCTGTTCGGGCGGATCGGAGGCCGTGGAGGGCGCGATCAAGCTGGCCCGACAGGTCGCGATCGCGCGCGGGCAGGGGACGCGGCACAAGATCATCTCCCGCATTCCGTCCTATCATGGCTCCACCCTGGGCGCGCTGTCGTTGACCGGCGATCCTGACATGTTCGCGCCCTTCGCGCCGATGATGCCGAACCAGCCGAAGATCCGCGCGCCCTTCGTGGTCGAACGGGCGGCGGGGGTCTCGGAGGACGAGGCCGCGCTGGCCTTCGCCGACGAACTGGAGACGGAGGTCATCAATCAGGGGCCATCGACGGTGCTGGCCTTCATCGTGGAACCGGTGGGCGGGGCCGCCACCGGTGCGCTGACACCGCCAGATGTCTATTACCAGCGTATCCGCGAGATCTGCGACCGACATGGCCTGCTGCTGATCTATGACGAGGTCATGTGCGGGTCCGGACGCACCGGCAAGTATCTCGCGGCGGAGCACTGGCCTGCCAATCCCGACATTGTCGCTATGGCGAAGGGGCTCGCCGCCGGGTACGTGCCGCTGGGTGCCGTCATGGCGCGTGGTGACCTGGTGGCCCTGGTGGAGGATGCGGGCGGCTTTGCCCATGGCCACACCTATTCAGCCAGCCCGCTGGCCTGCGCGGCCGGTCTGGCCGTGCTGGACGTACTGATGGAGAATGACCTGGTTGCCAATGCGGCGGCCATGGGGGCGGTTCTGAAGGCGCGGCTGGAGGGGCTGGTGGCGCGTTTCCCCTTTATCGGCGAAGTGCGTGGCAAGGGCCTGATGCTCGGCTTCGACGTGATGGCTGACAGGGGCAGGCGCATTCCGTTCGCGCCGGAACTCGGCGCTGGCAGTGCCATTGCCCAGGCCTGCTACGACCGGGGCCTGATCATCTATTCCCGGCGCATGCTTGGTGGCCTGCGCGGCGACCATTTCCTGGTGACGCCACCTCTGAACGTGACGGAGGGGGAGATCGACATGATCATGGAACTGCTGACACAGGCGCTGGATGACTTCGCCCCCAGGGCGCTGGAGGCCATGGCATGAGCGGTGGTGTCGCGGATCAGGTCATCCTGATCACGGGTGCCGCCAGCGGCATCGGCAAGGCGCTGGTAGAGGGTTTTCTGGCCGATGGTGCCAGGGTGATGGCGGTTGACGTCGACGACGCCGGGCTGGCGACGCTGACGGGCGAGAACCTGCTGGCGCATGTCGCTGATGTTTCCGACCCGGAAGCCGTTGCCAACATGATCCGGCTCGCCGTGACCCACTTCGGGCGTCTGGATGTGCTGTTCAACAATGCCGGCATCGGTGTCCGTGCGCCGCTTGTCGATCATGCCCCGGCAGACTTCGAACGGCTGATCCGGGTCAACCTCGTCGGTCCCTTCCTTGCCATGCAGGTGGCGATGCCGCTGATGCAGGATCAGGGCGGCGGGCACATCATCAACACGCTGTCGCGGGCAGGTGAGGCTGGCGGCAAGGGTTTCGGTGCCTATGGCGCTTCCAAGGCCGGGCTCTATACCCTGATGCGGACAGCGGCGCGGGAGATGCTGGGGACCGGTGTGCGGATCAACGGCCTGATCCCCGGCCCGACCAGATCGGGCATGAACCCGAAGGCGCCACAGGATCCGGCGGATGTCTATCCGACGGCGCGCTGGATGGTCGAGACCGGTGCCGGAGACCAGACCGGGCGGGTCTTCTGGAACCGGCAGGAGTATCTGATGTTCGACGAGGGCAATGTGACCTTCAAGCGGGAGATCACCTGATGGATGATGTGCAGCGGATGCTGATCGAGAGGGCCTGCGAACGGTTGCAGGTCGAATATTGTCACCTGGTCGATCACGGTACGGCAGCCAGGATCGCCGACCTGTTCACGGATGATGGCGTCTGGGCGGCGGGCAAGCGGGCCTTCGAAGGGGTGGATGCCATCCGTGACAATTTCCGGAAACGCCAGGACATTCGTGAGCGCCGATCCCGTCACGTCTGCTCCAATGCCCTGATCGAAGTGCATGACGCTGACAATGCAACGGGGACGGTCTATCTGATCCTCTATCGCCATGATGATCCGGAAGATGCCCGTACCCGACCGGCGTCGCTGCCGGAGATGGTGGGCGCCTATCGGGACACGTTCCGCCGCACGGATGCGGGCTGGCGGTTCAGCCGTCGTGACGTGGTGATCGACTTCGCGCCCTGATCACTCGACCTCGACAACCGCATTCTCCGGCAACAGGCCCTTTGGATAGAGCAGCCAGAGGCTCAGCGGGCGATTCATGCTGCCCGCCAGACGGGCTGCTTCATCTCCCGGCCCGAGGAACAGGTCGGCCCGGCGTGGGCCCCGGATCGCGCCGCCGGTATCCTCTGCCAGCGTCAGGCGATTGATCTCCGGGTCGGACCCCTGGGCGTCTGCTGCCACGAACATCGGCAACCCGAGTGTCCAGACGCGCCGGTCCACGGCTATCGAGCGGCCCGGGGTCAACTGGGTTCCGGCGGCACCGATTGCACCGCTCACTCCCTGCCGTTCCTGAAAGAAGACGTAGGACGGGTTGAGGTCCATGA
>CAXBNO010000259.1:0-5557 GCA_963976775.1 uncultured Kordiimonadales bacterium | reverse complement strand
GCAGGACTTCGATCGCGTCCCACGAGATGCCGCAGCCGAAGCACTTTGCCCGGTGCCGCGCCAGATCCACCTTGAAGGACGGAGTCCGCTCGTCATGGACGGGGCAACAGCCCCACCACTCGTTTGCACCCCGTTTCTTCAGCGCGACACCGGCGTTCTCGACAAGGCGGACCAGATCGGCCCGCGCCCGCAGAGCGTCGATCTCATGCTGGGGAATGCGCTGCCCGGTCTGTGCCATCACTCAGCCCATGCGAACAGGTCTGGTTCATCGCCCCTGTCAATCCGAGCCTCACGGTGAGCCGCCTTGATGCGTGCGCGGGCGATTGCAGAGTATCCCTCGTCCTGCTCGATACCAATGAACCCGAACCCCTCACGGGTCGCGGCCTTGCCCGTGGAGCCGCTCCCCATGAAGGGGTCCAGAATGACGCCGCCAGGGGGTGTGATGAGGCGGCACAGCCACTGCATCAGGGCAGTAGGCTCTTCGCGGCCTTCTTCGTTCCCTCGGACTGAAACGTCCCCGGCGACTGGGTTCCTGACGACCAGTTCAGGGGCTGCTCGTCAAACGTCTCGTCCAGACCCTCGTTGCGGTCCTTGCGGGTCGCCTTCGCGCAGTAGAAGAAGCGGGCGGCGGAACCGGAGTCGTTGCGCGGCGTGAACGCGCCCCGTGGGCCGTAGTCACCATATACGTTGACCGACGCTTTGGCGCCGTGCTCAGGGCCGACAGCGCGCTGCTGCCCAGGCGCGTCAGGAAATGCTGCCAGTACCTCGTCACTGCCGTCATGGCATACGTTCGCAGGCCAGCGGCCAAGGGTCTCTGCTTTTGCAACGCTTTCAATGGCGCGGCGGAGGCAAGCCTCGACTGCCGCAGCGTCGTGCTTCCAGGGCCTGTCCCACCCCTCGGTGCCAGAACTTACCGCCCCACCGCTGAGGTCATCGCTCGTCGCTACCCTGCACCCGTCGATGTTCAACGCGCCGCACCCGTGCTCGGCCAGGTTCTTCGCCACGGTCGTCTTGAAGGGCTTCCGCGCCAGCACGATCGGCTCGTGTGCGGGCTTCAGGGCCGTGCCCCAACCCTCCCATTCATCTTTCTGGTTATGGGACTTGGGGAACCCGGACCCGTACAGCCACATGATCTGGTCGCGGATCTCGAACCCTGCGTCCTCGACAGCGCAGGCCAGCCGGTGATAGGTGCGCGAACCGCCGAACGCGACCAGATGCGCGCCGGGCTTGAGCACGCGGTAGACCGCGACCCATGTCTCCGGGTCGAAGGCAACCCCGCCGCCGTCCCACTGCTGCCCCATGAACCCCGCACTGGCGCGCTTGTAGACGCCAGTCGCACCATTGGACTTTGCAGGGGCCGCGTTGCTTCCACCGAACCGCTTGACGATGCTGGTCAAGTGATACGGTGGGTCCGTGACGCAGGCGTCAAAGCTGTTCTCGGGCATCGCCGCCAGTACTTCTCGGCAGTCGCCGACATGAATGTCGAATGGCCCCTCGGGAAGATCGGTCATGAGCGCAGCCGCTTGTCGTGGTCGGCAATGCGCTTGGACAGGTCATCGAACAGGCCGCGAAGGCTCTTGCCTTCCTTCTGGTGCGCCTCCAGCATCTCGATGGCCTGCGCCAGGTCGGACTTCAGCCCATCCAGAACCGGGTCGGACTCGATCGCGCCGAACGCGGCCTCGCGAATGTCACGGACATGCGCCCACGGGATGTTCAGGTCCTTCCCGATCTTCTGGTCGCTGTATCCGTCCCGGTAGCAGCCATGGGCATCATCGAAACGCTGTTCGAGCGCGTCACGGATCTTGGACCGCTCGTCCCGTGTCAGCTTGCGGGGCTCATCGGGAACGGCTTTGAGGGGAGTCATGGGCACCACCTTCGGTTTGCTCTGTCGCGCCTTCAGACGCTTGTTCCGGGCTTTCCTGATGCAGGCCGGGCACACGGTGAACCGCATGTCTCAGCCCGCGTTCCCGAAGTTCTTTGCGGCGATCTGTTCGTCTTCGAGATCGACCCAGAACCGGGTGTCTTCCTTGCCGCATTCGCTGCACTTGATCGTCCAGCACTTGCGCCAGCGGTTGCCGGAGAACTGGTTGTCACGATGCAGGTTCGGGGAGGCTTTCATCAGGGCCTCCCTCGTTGCTCCTGAAAGACTTTCGGCATTTCGCTCTCCTGTGTTGCTCAGTGGTGATGAGTCGGGACCGGGAAGAAGAGGGTTGCGGCCTCGACATCCGGGTAGCTGCTGGCGATGTGCTTGCACATCTGGATGGGATCGACGCCGTGCTCGGCCCACCAGTCGCGCTCGTTGCGCCCATGCTGGGACTTGGCGTTGAGGCGGTGGTGTTCTGCACAGAGCGGGATCACCCACTTGTCGTGCGGCTTCTGACCAATGCCCGTGGACGGCTTGCTGTGCTTCAGCCAGTCGCCGTACCGGACATGCGCGGCCTCCGCAGGTGCTTCGCAGAGAATGCAGCCAAGGGACCGCACCCATCTCTGATAATCGGGGTCATCGCGGCGGATGTTCATTGATCCCTCCCCACTGGATCGCCATCGCGTCCGCCACACCGGGATAGGTCTTGCCGCGCAATCGGGCACGGTCATCCGAAGGCCCCAGCCTGTTCTGTCCGCTGTCGGTCTGGTTCGCCCAGCGCGGCTTCCCATCCGCATACCTGGGCCGCACGTATGCCGTGGGCGCGAGCGGGGGCAGCCCCTCCAGCCAGAGGCATGTCTTCTTGCTGGCGTCGGCACCGAACCAATAGGGCTGGATAATCTGGTCAGGGCGCCTGATCCTGGTGGAGATGCAGCCGACAGGGTTCTCCAGCGCCTTCTTCCTGATCGGCGCGGACATGAGGGTCCGGACAAAGGCCAGCGCCTCTTCGGTCTTCTCCGCCCGTCCCGGCGTCCGCTTGTTCCAGTGCAGACCGGACCCGCTCAGGAACTTGCACTCAGGGAATGCGATCATCATGTCCCACCCCCCCCCGATGACGGCCCGGACATCGCCCTCGATATGGAATGACGCGAACTCCGAGTCGGGCGCGCACGGGACCAGATCGCAGGACCAGGCATCATGGCCGCAGCGGCGGAAGGCGTCCCTGACGGCACCGGACCATTCGCAAGCCACCAGTACCCTCATGCTCCACCGCCAAGGATCGGGATGCCCCAATCCAGCTTCAGGCGCTCCTGCGTGGCGGCGTATTCGAGCACGGCCAGCGCATCGCCTTCGTCGTTGTTCTTCGGTTCCCAGCCCCGCAGGCGACAGGCGCTCATCACGGCAGCCTTCTTGTCGGCCCTCATTGTCCGGTTCGCTGCACCGAGGAACTGCTTGCGTGTGGTCTGGTTGTTGGCCTCGACGGGGATCACCCCGGCCTTGGCACAGATCAGATGGGTGGACGACGCCAGCCCCATCAGGAACTTCGCAGTGTTCTGGTGCGTGTTGGGACCAACCCACGGCGCCTCGAAGTAGACCTTCGCGGGCCGCTCATCCTTGATCCGCTGTGCCAGCCAGTTCGCATAGCGCAGGTAGCGATCACCGATGCTGATGTGCGGGGCAGAGGGCAGGCGAACCGATCCATAACGAACCGGCTCGCCCGGCGCCCAGATGGCCCACCCGAACCGGGTGGCCAGATCGAGACCGATCAGCTTCATCAGTGAACGGCGTCTTCGCCGAAGTCACCGACCGCATCCTCGGGCTTGGCCGGAGCCACCCCGTCCGGGAACAGGTCGCCCTGACCACCCGGCTTCAGCGCCTCGAACGCGATGCGGATGTTGTCGATCTCTTCCTGCGTCTTGACCTGGCCGTCCTCGTCCAGTTCGCGCTCCATCTTGTAGAGCTTGTAGGCGACCTGGAACGCAGCCAGCGGCATGTGCTTCTTCACATGGTCGCGTTTGACCTGCGAGATTTCCTCGTTGATCGTCGCGCGCTGCCGTTCGAGTTCCAGAATGCGGCCTGCCGCCATGGCCAGATCGCGCTTCAGTTCGTTCAGGTTGTGGCCTTCACCGGCCTGTTTTTCGTCGCTCATCAGATTTTCCCTTCCGTGTCTGATGTTGAAAAATGTCGTCATCAACCCCAAGTAGGTTTCAGGACGCTCCTTCCTTCGGAGCTACCGCCGCGAGATCACGAATGGACTCACCATGTGCCTTGAAATACTTGGCAAATTCATCCCAGGTCTTGCCGGTCACGCTGCCTCGGTTACGGAAGCGGGCCAGCGCACTCCGGTCGCCGACCGCCCGGTCGCATACCGTTGTCGGGGCGAGTTCGTGGCGCTCGGCGAACGCCGTGATCGCGCGGGCAAGCTGCTCGGCGAGAGGGGGATCGGGTGCGATTTCTGGCGACATGGGACCTTCCTGATATGAACCTGGGCCTTCTAGAACGACGAAATAATTCGTCAAAGTCAAGAAAATTAGCTGCGCGTGCATCGCCGATGGTTCTGGCGCATGTTCCCGCCGACATGGCAGACAGGAACACTTCCAGAGGGCGGTCACAGATCGCGGAGATCGAAGCGCGCAGAAGGCGGGTTGCGGATCTCGTGCGCGCTCATTGCGACCGGACAGGCGACTCGCTCAGTTCCATGTCGCTCTCGCTCGGGATGAGCCGGACCTGGCTTCAGTCATGGCTCAACAGCGACAAGCCCACGGACATGAAGATTCATCTGCTGCGGGAACTGGCGCAGAAGACCGGCGCCGACTTCGAGCAGTTGATGCAGGGCGGCGGGAACAACGGGCTTGAGGAATACCTGCCCAATGTCCGCCCGGCTCCGTCCGTGCGCGGCGCGGCTTCCGGCGCCCGTGATGTCCCGGTTCTGGGCACTGCTTCGTGCTCGGTGCAGGGCGCGATGCAGTTGCAGTCGGACTCGCCGATCGAGTTCGTCAGCCGCCCGGTAGGGGTCGCGACGATGGCGCAACTCTATGCGATCTACGTCACGGGCGACTCCATGTCTCCGCGCTTCGAGCATGGCGATCTGGTCTATGTCGCACCCCGTCCGACGCGCCGGGGCGACTACGTTGTCGTGCAGGCCACCGACGCTTCCGGCAACCGCATTGCGTACCTGAAACGCTACATCGGCAAGACAGCAAACGACGCGATCGAACTGGAGCAGTTCAACCCGGCCCGGAAGTTCACCGTCCCGGCCAGTGACGTGATCTCGATTCACCGCGCATTGACGAACGCAGACCTGTACCTGGGCTGACCTGATCGGTCGGTCTGTGTCTCATTCGCACGCCCATGGTGACGAAATAAATCAACAATGTGATTGACTGACGAATTTTCTCGCCACAATATGCGGACGCTTTTGGGAGGTTTCATTGCACTCAAGCCCCGCACGACAGGTTGGAAACGCCGAGCCTGGATACTTCATGGTCCGCCTTGTGAAGGGTGGCCCGCGAGTTCCGGCCCGGATCTTCCGCTGCTGTTGCTGCACCATTGCGGGTGGCGAGTTCAATGATCCCCATGACTGGTCTGCGGAGACGTGTGACCGGTCAGGCGTTCTCTCTGCCGAGGTGGCGGGGAAGCAGGTCGATCTGGATCGTGTCTGGTACTACGGCACGGTCATAGACGAGCCCGAGT
>CAXBNO010000258.1:0-5602 GCA_963976775.1 uncultured Kordiimonadales bacterium | reverse complement strand
TAGCGCTGGCGCTCCGTCAGGTTGCGGGTGTGGGCCAGCATGATGACGTCGGTGTCGGCGGGAATCTCCTCCCACTGGCGCAGAGGAATGTCGACATCGAAGAACCCGCGCAGGGGCTGCGTGATCGCGTAGGGGCGGCTTTCGCCCCGCATTGCCGCCTGTACCCCGCCCGGTCCGAAATCCAGCGGGAAGGTCGTGATGACCATCAGTTTCGGCAGGTCGGGATTGGACAGGCCATAGACCATGCGGGTCAGGTCGTATTCCAGGAACCGGCCCCGTTCCGGCTGGAAGAAGGGGATGGTTTCCTGATCATCGGTCGTGTTCTGCCCGACCAGGCCGAAATAGAAGGTGTCGCCGCCTGCGCCCAGCGGCACGCCGCTCAGGCCGGCGTCAACGGCGCTGTCCTCGTCTTCCGAGAAGGGTTCCGGGTCGATCAGTTCCAGGCGGATGCGTCCGCCGGAGATGGAGCGGAATTCCTCCAGCATGCTCATGACCCGGTCCGCGTGGTTGCGGATTTCCGGTACCGACCCGGCGAGGGACGCCGAGTAGTAGAGCTGCATGGTGATGTCTTCCTCCAGCCCGGAGAGTACGTTGCGGGTGCCGTCGGACAGGGTGTAGAGGCCGTTCTCGGTCAGATCCAGGCGACTGTTCTCCAGCGCATCGTCGGCAACGATGTTGACGGCGAAGAACAGGATGGCCAGCAGGCCGATACCGCTGAAGGTGATGAACTTGTAGCTGTTGAGCCGATTCATGGTTCTGTCCTCAGCCCGCGAATTTCTTGTATTCGATGATGATCATGTTGGCGAACAGCCAGACCCCGATCAGGCTGGCGAAGAACACCAGGTCGCGCAGGTCGATGACTCCGCCGATGATCGACTGGAAATGCGTGATGAAGCTGAAGCCCGCGATCTGGTCCACCAGCATCTCCGGCGCCCAGCCACTGACGAAATCCAGAACGATAGGGGTGCCGGAGACCGTGAACAGGAAGCAGACAACCGTGGAGACGACGAAGGCGATCACCTGGTTCTGGGTCAGCGACGACAGGCAGGAGGTGATCGCCAGATACCCCCCGGCCATCAGCAGCGCGCCGGTATAGCTGGCGACGATCACGCCATGATCCGGGTCGCCGAGATAGCTGACGGTCAGCCAGAACGGGAATGTCAGCGACAGCGCGATGCCGACGAAGGCCCAGGCCGCCAGGAACTTGCCCAGCACCGCGGCGGGAACGGAGATCGGCAGGGTCAGCAGCAGTTCGATGGTGCCGGTCTTGCGTTCCTCCGACCACAGCCGCATGCCGATGGCGGGGATCAGGAACAGGTACAGCCAGGGCAGATAGGTGAAGAAGCTGAGCAGGTCGGCCTGCCCGCGCTCGAAGAAGTTGCCGAGATAGAAGGCAAAGGCTGCCGTGGTCAGCAGGAAGATGACGATGAACACCCACGCGACGGGGGTGGCGAAATATCCGGCCAGTTCGCGGCGGAAAACGGTTGTCATGGCACCCATGGCTCAGTTCCCCTGCGTGATGGTGCGGAAGACCTCGTCCATCCGGCCCGGATCGACATAGAAGGCTCCGATCTGCCAGCCACGCGCGCTCGCCAGTTGCGAGACGCCGTCCGTGACAGTGGCACTGTCCTGCGGAAAGACCACGACGCGGCGGTCGCCGTCCGCTTCGACACTGGCGACGCCCGGAACCCGGATCAGGTCGGCGCGCATGGTCTCGAAGTCCGGTCGGTCGTTGCCCTTCAGTTCCAGCACTACCGCGTTGTGGAACCGCGACCGCCCCATCAGTTCACCCGGTGTGCCATCGGCCACGACCTTGCCGTGGGCAATGATCATGGCGCGGCTGCAGACGGCCGAGACTTCTTCCAGGATATGGGTCGAGATGATGATGGCCTTTTCGGGGGCCAGTTCGCGGATCAGGTCGCGCACCTGGAACTTCTGGTTCGGGTCCAGCCCATCCGTCGGTTCGTCCAGGATCAGGATCTCCGGGTCATGCAGCAGCGCCTGCGCCAGGCCGACGCGGCGCTTGAAGCCCTTCGACAGGGTCTCGATCGGCTGTTCCATGACGCGGCGCAGTTCGATCCGCTCCGTGATCGCCGCAATGCGCTCGCGCCGCTGCTTCCCGCTCATGCCGCGGATGCTGGCGATGAAGTTGAGGAATGCGGACGGCGTCATGTCGGGATAGGCCGGTGCGCCCTCCGGCAGGTAGCCGATGCGGGTCTTGGCCATGATCGGATGGGCCAGCGCGTCCACCTGATTGACAGTCACCGTTCCGGCGGTGGGGCCCAGGAAGCCCGTGATCATCTTCATTGTGGTGGACTTGCCCGCACCATTGGGACCGAGGAAGCCCAGCACTTCGCCGCGCTGCACCTCGAAGCTTATCCCGTCCACGGCGGTGAAGTGACCGAACTGCTTCACCAGATTCCGAACTTCCAGCATGGCTGTCACGTCGGCACTGCTCCCCTGATCATGCGTTCTGTGCTGCCGCGCCCGGATCATGGACCCTGGACACGGTACCCGCGCATCTGACTCTTCTGGCCGGAGGAGGCCGGATCGTTTCTCGCCTCTGGCCGCGCCATGATCTAGTCGGCCCTGCCATGCGGTTCAAGGGTTTCAAGCCAACTGTCCGACCATGTAGGCTGAGAAACCTGATGTGGGGGGAACAGATGGGTACTTCAAAGGCTGCAATCACGGGCGTGGCCAATACGGCCTGCGGCAAGCTGGAGGGCTCGACGTGCCTGGGCTTGCATGCGGAGGTCGCGCGCGGCGCGGTGGCCGATGCGGGCCTGGACCTCGGCGATGTGGACGGGCTGCTCTGCGCCTATTCCTTCACCGAACCGCATCCGATGCTGGCCTCCGTCGTGGCCGAGTACCTGGGCATCCAGCCCGTCTTTTCCGCCTGTGTCAGCGCGGGCGGGGCCACCGGCGGGCTGCAGGTCATGACCGCCAAGGCGCTGGTGGAAAGTGGCATGTGCCGCCATGTGCTCTGTCTGACCGGCGACAACCGGTTGAGCGGCATGGCCCCGGGTGCCGCCGTCGCGGCGCTGGCCCAGTTCGGCCACGGACAGTTCGAGGTGCCTTACGGCATCACCATCCCCGCGGCTTACGCCATGGTGGCGCGGCGCTACATGCACGACACCGGGCTGACGCCCTCCGACCTGGCGCACATTGCCGTGACCACCCGCAACCATGCCCGGCGACACCCGGACGCCCAGATGCGCAAGCCGCTCAGCCATGATGACGTGATGGGCAGTCGGGTGATCGCCGATCCGTTGCGCCTGTTCGACTGCGCCCTGATCTCCGACGGTGCTGCAGGCATCCTGGTCTCCGCTGCACCCACCGGCCATGGCGCGGAGGTGCGCATTGTCGGTGCGGGGCAGAAGAACACGCATGAGCATCTGATCTCCGCCCCCCGTGACCTGCAGTCCTTCGGCTGCAAGTTCAGCGCCCGTGATGCCTTTGCCGAGGCCGGGATGACCACTGCGGACATCGACGTAGCGGAGATCTACGACAGCTTCACCATCACGCTGGCCATCGAACTGGAGTCCATCGGCTTCTTCCCCAAGGGCGCGGTGGGGGAGGCGGTCTCCGGCGGTGCGCTGGACCTGGGCGGCAGCCTGCCCTGCAACACCCATGGCGGCCTGTTGAGCTTCGGCCACTCCGGCGCGGCGGGTGGCGCGTTCCATGTGGTGGAAGCCGTGCGCCAGTTGCGTGGCCAGGCGGACGACCGGCAGGTACCGGATGCCGCCCGTGCCTTCGTCCACGGCGATGGCGGTGTCCTGTCCGCCCATGTGTCCCTGATCCTGGAGCGGCAGTCATGACCGATCCCGCAAACGCCCTGCCACTGCCGACCCCCAATGCCGAGAGCCAGGCCTTCTGGGATGCCTGCGCCGATGGCCGTCTCATCCTGACCCGCTGCAGCGCCTGCGACGCGGTGCAGTTCCCGCCCCAGAACAGCTGCACCGCCTGCGGTGGCGCGACCGGCTCGCCGTTCGAGGCTTCAGGCCGGGGGGAAGTCTTCACCTTCACCATCAATCATCGCGCCCCCGGCCCTGCCTTTGCCGCACGCGCGCCCTATGTCATCGCCCTGATCGACCTGGCAGAAGGCCCGAGACTGATGATGAACGTGATCAACTGTACCCCGGAAGATGTGACCATCGGCATGCCGGTGCGCATTGTCTTCGAGGAACGGGGCACGATGGCCCTGCCGCAGGCGGAACCCGTCTGACCCATGGCAAAGGTCCTGTTCATTCCGCATGGCGGCGGGCCGCTGCCGCTGATCGGGGATCCGGCGCACGCGCCGCTCGTCACCGCGCTGACGGGCCTGCGCCCGATACTGGACGGCGCGAAGGCGATCATTGTCGTCACCGCGCACTGGGAGGCGGAGACCCCGTCGTTCAGCAGTTCAGCCGCACCCGGCATGCTCTACGACTATTTCGGGTTCCCGGAGGAGACCTATCGCCTGAACTATCCCGCGCCCGGCGCGCCGGAACTGGCGGCGCGGGCGGCGCAGGCGCTGGGTGCTGACGGCTTCGCAACCCGCCTCGACCCGGAACGCGGCTTCGACCACGGCACCTTCGTGCCCCTGATGCTGATGCGGCCGGAGGCGGACATTCCGGTGCTGCAGATGTCGCTGCTTGCCTCGCTTGATCCGGCCCGGCATATCGCGATGGGCCGGGCGCTTGGTCCCCTGCTGGACGATGGCGTGGTGCTGCTGGGTTCCGGCTTCAGCTTCCACAACATGCAGGCGCTGGTCGGTCGATTGTCGCCACCACAGCGCACCGAGGGCCAGCACCTGGCCGCTGACTTCCACGACTGGCTGGACAGCGCGATCTGCGATCCCGCCGCCGATGCTGCCGACCGGACCAGCCAGCTCACCGCCTGGACAGCCGCCCCCGGTGCCCGCTTCTGCCAGCCCCGCGAGGAACACCTGCTGCCGCTCCACGTCTGCCTGGGTGCCGCACAGGCCGCAGGCCTGCCTGCTGCCACCCGCATCTTCGCCGAACCCCTGATGGGCTTCGAGGCGCGGGGCTATGGCTGGGGGTGAGGGGAAGTTCGTCGCGCGTAGCCGGGCCTGATGGCGCTGAGTTCAGGCGCGCCGACGCAGCCGCTGGATGCCTTGCCGCGGGCGTGGCCATTCATTTGACAGCCTCTGCATCGGACCGGCATTCTCCGGCAACGCGTTGGCCAGCAGGCGCCGGAGCAGCGCAGTGCCCGCCGCGCCGGAACCAACTGAGGTAGGATGTTTCATGCTGACCGACAGATTTGGCGAGGCCCTTGTCCTTGCCCATGAACTGCACCGCGCGCAGCGGCGCAAGGGCACGGAGATTCCCTATGTTTCCCACCTGCTCTCCGTCTCGGCGCTGGTGCTGGAGCATGGCGGCGACGAGGACCAGGCAATCGCCGCCTTGTTGCATGATGCGGCGGAAGACCAGGGCGGGGCAGGCACGCTGGCCGTCATTCGGCAGCGCTTCGGCGACGGCGTGGCGGATATTGTTTCAGACTGCACCGATTCCTGGGAGGAACCGAAGCCGGACTGGCGCGCGCGCAAGGAGGCCTATATTGCCGACCTGGCAATGAAGCCGACGCGGTCGTTGCTGGTTTC
>CAXBNO010000257.1:0-5613 GCA_963976775.1 uncultured Kordiimonadales bacterium | reverse complement strand
AGAGCGTCGTCTATATCCCGGCCGAACCCGGCTGGTGGGGGGAGCGTGTCGGAGACCATCTGAACGGGCCGGACAGCACCGAAACCCGGGCCGCACTCGGCCTCGACCATATCCAGCCCGACCAGCCCATCGAGCGGCTGTCCACCGGCGAGCGACAACGGCTGGCGCTGGCGCTGGGTCTGGCCCGCGAACCGGAAGCCCTGCTGCTGGATGAACCGACAGCCGCCCTGGACGAGACCAGCCGTGACATGGTGGAAACCCTGCTGGACCCGATGATCGCCGCCGGGCTGGTGCTGATGATGGCGACCCATGACCCGGAGCAGGCCCGTCGACTGGGCCTGCAGAGACTGGAGATCGCCGGTGGCCGGATCAGGGGCCCGGCATGACCATCGACCCCGGCAACGGCGCGGTCATGCTCGCCGCGATCTTCCTGATCCTGAACGCCGGCCTGTCGATGGCCCTGCAACTGGGTTTTGTGCGCAGCATGTTCGTCGCTGCGGTGCGCATGACGGTACAGCTTGCCCTTGTCGGTCTGGTGCTGGAAGTCGTGCTCACCAGCGCCTCCGCCTGGCTGACCTTCGGTGTCATGGGATTCATGGCCGCCGTCGCGGGCTACGAGATCATGGCGCGGCAGGAAAGACGGTTCGCAGGTCTCTGGGGCTATGGCCTGGGGGCGACGACCATGCTGCTCGGCTCGGCCATCGTCACGGTCTTCGCCCTGACAATCCAGATCGGTCCCGATCCCTGGTACGCCCCGCGCTATGCCATCCCGCTGTTCGGCATGATGCTCGGCAATGCCATGACCGGAATCGCCCTGGGTCTCAATGCCCTGACCGGGGAGGTCACGGCGCGGAGGCGGGGAATCGAGGCGCATCTGCTGACCGGAGCCACACGCTGGCAGGCGATGACCCCGGCGATGCGCCGGGCGGCGACTGCGGGGATCGTCCCGATCATCAACGCCATGACCGCAACCGGGATCGTGGCGCTGCCCGGCATGATGACCGGCCAGATCCTCGCCGGGGCCGACCCGACACAGGCCGTGCGCTATCAGCTGATGGTGATGTTCCTGATTGCCGGAGCCACCGGACTTGGCCTGATCGTGGCAGTCATGGGCGGCGTGATCCGCCTCACAGACAGTCGCCATCGCATCCGGCTGGATCGCCTGCGCGGATCGTGATGCTGGACAGGGCTGCGCTGGCAACCGATTCTCCACGCCTGAATCGCGCCCAACGGAGCATCTCGTCATCGACCGCCCGCCACAGGAAATCTCGGTCTTCAGCCGCTTGCGTCACGGGGCCCTGTTCGGGCTGGTGAACCGTGCATCGCTGGGCGTGCTGAACATCGCCGTGGCGGTGGTGCTGACACGCCTGCTCAGCCCGGCGGATTTCGGCTTCTACACCGTGTTCGTGCAGATCATGGCGGTCGGCGCGATGATCCAGAGTTTCGGCATGCAGACCGGCGTGACCAAGCTGGCCGGTGTCGCGGGTGGCATCCGCGCCTGGGACCGGGCGCGGGATGTGCTGCGCGCCACCGTGAAGCTGTTTGCCATCATGGCCGTGGTGACCGTGACACTGTTCCTGCTGCTCTGGCCGACTCTGGAGGCGCATCTGTTCGCCCGCCCGCTTGGCTGGACCATCGGTGGCCTGATCGCGCTGATCATCCTGACCCGCGCGGCGGAGGAGATCGGCGCCGCCTATCTGCGCGGGGTCGGACGCACCCGTGCAGGTGCGCTGCTGCTCAGTGCGCCACGAGAGGGGATCGTGTTCGCCGTCGCCCTTGCCGTCCTGCTGGCCTCAGGCAGTTTCGACGTGCGCGACACCGTCACCACCTATGCGGCGGCCTCCGCCCTGATCGCGCTCGCGGCGCTGCTGGTCTGCATGCGGTTCGCGGCGCGCCACAGCGGCGGCCCGGCCATCGCCGAACCCTTCGGCATGCGGCAGCTTGCAATCCTGTCCGCGCCGATCCTGATACACAGCGCCGGGGCGCTGGTGCTGAAGGCAACCGATGTCTGGATCCTGAGCCTCTATCGCCCGGCGGAGGACGTGGCCTTCTACGGGGCGGCGGTCCGGGTCACGAACCTGGTGCTGTTTGCCCTCAGCGTCATCAACATCGCCCTGCCGCAACTGCTCGCGTCGCTGCACGCGCAGGGGCGCGGTGCGGATTTCGAGCGCATGGCCCGCACCGCCGCCACATGGTCGACGGTGGTCTCGGTGCCGCTGTTCATCGTGGTGCTGTTCTTCGCGGAGCCGATCATGGTGATCCTTTTCGGTGCGCCCTATGCGGCGGGCGCCACCGTGCTGATCATCCTGGCCGCGGGCCAGACCGTCAGCGCCATCGTCGGCTCGCCCGGCATGATGCTGCAGATGACCGGTCACCAGAACCTGATGTCGGCACTGACCCTTGGTGCCCTGGTGGTGAACGTGATCGCCAACGTGCTGGTGGTGCAGGACCATGGCATGGTCGGTGTCGCCATCGTGACGGCCTGCACGATCACAGGGCGCATGGCGCTGCACACCTGGTTCGCCTGGCGTCTGACCGGTGCGCTGTCCCTGCCCGATCCAGGAACGCTGACGCCGTCCGCCCTGAAGGCTATGTTGCGCAGGCAATGACCATTCCGCTTCCCAATCGCCAGATCATCTTCCTGATGTACGAGAACCGCTCCGGTTCCACGTTCCTTGCCAGTCGGCTGGACCTGCACCCGGAAGTGGGCGTGACCATCGAGACCGAGACCTTCGCCGACCTGCTGGAGACCGGGCCGGTGCTGCGCGACGACGCCGACCTGCAGCGCATGGTGCGGATCTTCATGGGGGAGCGGAAGTTCCAGGAGTGGGAGATCACCGAAGACGCCCTGCGCCAGGCGCTCGCCGACCTGCCGCGTCCCGCCGACTTCGACGCGGTGATGCGTGCCGTGCTGGATCTCTATTTCCGGGGCGCGGACATTCCCTATTACCTGGTCAAGGGCACCCGCCTGACCCACCACATCGCCCGCCTGCGCCAGGCCAGCCCCGGCGCGCGGTTCCTGCACATCATCCGCGATCCGCGCGGGGTCTTCGGCAGCCAGAAGCAGTCGCTGGGTTCCGAGACCGCAACCGCCATGAACGAGGATGCCCATGACGCCGCCCGACGCTGGGCAGCGAACGCCCGCCGGGTTGATCGGGTCACGGGCCCCGATCTGCTGGAAGTCCGCTACGAGGACCTGATCACCGACTATGACGCGACCCTGGACAGGATCCGCGCCTTCATGATGCGCGACGGTCTGCCCGCGCTGGAGGCACCGGGGGAGATGGATGGCGAAGCCTATCTGCAGCGCATTCCGGAGGGACAGCGTCACCTGCACCAGAATCTGGTGCGCAAGCCGCGCGCGGATCGCATCGAGGCCTGGCGCACGGAACTCACGGCGGTCGAGATCGCCCTCAGCCAGTCCGGCGCGGCGGAGGTCCTGGGCGCCAAGGGCTATGCCATCGACGAGACCGCCGCCGCACGGGCAGGCCGCCTGACGCTGCTGCTCACCCGCCTGCGGCTGACGCTGGCGACCCTGGGCAGACGGCTGCGCAACGGGGTCAGATACACGCGGGAGGGACGGCTGCTCTGGCGCATCCGGGTCGTGCTTTTCCGGCTGCGGGCCTGATCCGCGTATTTTTCCTTTGCCCCGCTCCCCTGCCCCCGAAACAATGGGGGACAGTCGGACGCCCTGGGGAGGAACGGAAAGATGACACTCAAGATCGATACGCAGTTGCGCGGGTTTGATTTCAAGCGCGTTGGTGCCCACGCTCAGCAGCTGGAGAAGATGGGCTTTGACGCCATCTGGACCTTCGAGGCCGGGCAGGACGCCTTCACGCCGCTGATCCTCGCGGGTGGCCAGACGGAGAAAATCCATCTCGGCACCAATATCGCCGTCGCCTTCGGGCGCAGTCCCTTTTCAATGGCGCAGACCGCCTGGGACGTGCAGCGGCTGACGGGCGGGCGGTTCCACCTCGGCATCGGTACGCAGGTACGCGCGCATATCGAGCGTCGCTTCTCCATGCCCTTCGACCAGCCGGCCAAGCGCATCACCGACTACGTGCATTGCGTGCGCGCCATCTGGGACAATTTCCAGAACAACACCAAGCCGGACTATCGGGGGGAATTCTACCAGTTCACGCTGATGAACCCGTTCTTCAATGCCGGTCCCATCGACCATCCCGACATCCCCATCTATCTGGCCGGGGTGAACGAACGCATGTGCCGCGCCGCCGGGGAATGCGCCGACGGTTTCCACGCCCATCCGATCCACACCATCGGTTATCTGCGCGACGTGGTACGCCCGGCCATCGACGTAGGCGCGAAGACACGCGGCAAGTCCGTCGATGACCTGCACATCCAGACCATGGTCATGATTGCGTCCGGCGAGACCCAGGCGGAGATCGACAAGGCGGTCGAGGATGTGCGGCTGCAGATCGCCTTCTATGGCTCCACGCCGAACTATCGTGGGGTGCTGGAACACATCGGCGAAGGCGCGCTGGGCAAGGAACTCAGCCAGATGATGCGCTCGGGCCAGATGGACCAGATGGCCGCCAGGATCCCGGACCGGATCGTGGAGCAGGTCGCGGTAATCGGCAATCTGAAGGACGCCGGTCGCATCGTGCGCGAACGCTACACCGGCGTGGTCGACCGCATTGCCTACTACTACCCGGTGCCGGAGGGCGACCCGGTCGAGAAGTGGCAGGCCTTCACCCAGGCCGCCCGCGCCGCCTGAAGCCGCCACGACGCCTGAACCTCAAGAAGAGACGTCAGAGCTGCTGCCGCTGCCTTCTTCCCCCCTTGCGGGGGAAGTGGCCGCGCAGCGGTCGATGGGGGGTGAAGCCGCAGGCTATCGCGCTGTGCTTCCACCGTGATTCGGCTACGCCGATTCACCCCCATCCCGGCCTTCCCCCATCAAGGGGGAAGGTGCATCCCGCGTCAGACCATTGCGACAAGACCAGACGCTGGCGGGCCGTTACTGCGCCGCCGCTGCCCTGGTCTCGGGATTGCGGAAGGCGTGCAGCAGGGCGGACTGGCGGGCCCTTGCCGCTTCCACGCTGGCTTCCTTGATGTGGCCGAAGCCGCGGATCTGTTCCGGCAGGGCGGCGATCTGCAAGGCCGTCACGTGGTTGGCAGTGTCCAGACCAGACAGCACCTCCTCCATCATCGCCATGTAGTCGGTGATCAGCTGGCGCTCCATCTTCCGCTCCTCCGTGCGACCGAAGATGTCGAGGCGCGTCCCGCGCAGCCCCTTCATCTTCGCCAGCAGACCGAAGGCCGACATCATCCAGGGGCCGTACTCGCGCTTGGTCAACTGACCGGTTTCCGGGTCGCGGGCGGCGGCAATCGGCGGGGCAAGGGGGGACTTCACCTTGAAGTCGCCCTGGAACTGGCGATTGATCTTCGCCTTGAAGGCCGGGTCCGTGTAGAGGCGCGCGACCTCGTATTCGTCCTTGTAGGCCATCAGCTTGTAGAGCGAACGGGCAACCGCCAGCCCCAGACCATCGCGGCCTGATGCCTTGGACTTCTCCGCCTGGATCGCCTTGTCGACGAACTGCCGGTAGCGGTCGGCATAGGTGGCGTTCTGGTAGGCGGTCAGCCGCTCAACCCGAT
>CAXBNO010000256.1:0-5617 GCA_963976775.1 uncultured Kordiimonadales bacterium | reverse complement strand
GAAGACGACGCGTTTCAGGTCGTCCTGCAGGTTGGCCAGGACATTCTCGTCCTTCTTGGTCACGGATCTCGGCGGAATGCGGGCGATCTTGGAAACCACGGCCTCCACATCGCGGACACCGATGACCTTCTTGCGGCGGCTCTGCGGCTTCAGCATTTCCGCCGCGCCGACCTCATCGATCACGTCGATGGCCTTGTCGGGCAGTTTCCGGTCATTGATGTAGCGGGCCGAGAGTTCGACCGCCGAACGGATCGCATCGCTGGTGTAGCGGACCTTGTGATGCTCCTCGTAGTACGGCTTCAGACCATTCATGATCTTCACCGCATCCTCGATCGTCGGCTCGTTCACGTCGATCTTCTGGAACCGTCGCAGCAGGGCGCGGTCCTTCTCGAAGTAGCCGCGATATTCCTTATAGGTGGTGGACCCGATGCAACGGATCGTGCCGGATGCCAGCGCGGGCTTCAGCAGGTTCGATGCATCCATGGCACCACCGGACGTGGCACCGGCCCCGATGACGGTGTGGATCTCGTCGATGAACAGGACCGCGTTCTCGATCCCCTCGATCTCCCGCATCACTGCCTTCAGCCGTTCCTCGAAATCACCCCGATACCGGGTTCCGGCCAGCAGCGCACCCATGTCGAGTGCGTAGATCGTTGCCGTGGCAAGCACATCGGGGACATTGCCCTCCACAATGCGCCGCGCCAGCCCTTCCGCGATGGCGGTCTTGCCGACACCCGGTTCACCCACATACAGCGGATTGTTCTTGGTGCGACGGCAGAGGATCTGGATGGTCCGGTCGATCTCCAGCGCGCGCCCGATCAGCGGATCGATCTTGCCTGCCCGTGCCTTCTCGTTCAGATCGACACAATACTGCGCCAGCGCCTCGTGCTCCGGTGCCTCGGCCTCCGCCTCACCGGCTTCCTGCATGCCGTCATCCTCGCCGTCCTCCTCCGGATCGTCGGAACCACGCACGGCGCGTTCCGCATTCAGGCCGGGGGCCTTGGCAATGCCATGGCTGATATAGCTGACGGCATCGAGACGGGTCATGTCCTGCTGCTGCAGGAAATAGGCGGCATGGCTCTCCCGCTCCGCGAAGATCGCGACCAGGATATTGGCGCCTGTCACTTCCTCGCGTCCGGAGGACTGCACATGGATCAGCGCCCGCTGCACCACACGCTGGAAACTCAGCGTCGGCTTGGCGTCTTCCTCCAGCGACTGCGCCAGGTCCTTCAGATCCTCATCAATGAAACCGGTCAGTTCCTGTGCCAGCTTGCCCAGGTCGACGTTGCAGGCGCGCATCACCGCGACCGCGTCCGGGTCGTCGATCAGACTGAGCAGCAGATGCTCCAGCGTCGCATATTCATGATTGCGTTCTCCGGCCAGGTTGAGGGCACGGCGCAGGGTTTCTTCGAGATGTCTGGAGAGCGATGGCACGCGTCTATTCCGCCTTCTCAAGTGTACATTGCAGGGGGTGCTGGTTCTCACGGGCGAGATTCATCACCTGGGTGACCTTCGTTTCCGCGACCTCGTACGGAAAGATTCCACAGACGCCGACACCCTTCTGATGCACGTGCAGCATGATCTGCGTCGCCGCATCGGCGTCCTTGTTGAAATAGCGCTGCAGCACGTAGACGACGAATTCCATCGGCGTGTAATCGTCATTCAGCATCAGTACGCGCCACAGCGACGGTTGCTTCGTCCGCGGCCGGGTCTTGGTGACGACCCCGATCTCGTTGTCACTGTCGTTATCGTTACGCTTGTCGGTCATGTCTCCGACGGCTCTCCCGAAAATCCTGATGAAAACAGTATGGTGGAACGGATCGATGCGAAAGGGGGATCGGCAAGATTTGCGCACCGTACCTTGCCCGCCCGACCTCAGGAACATATAGGTCGCGATCCGTTTCAGGCTAGGCTCGAAGCCATTCAAAAGTGCTTCTTGCGCGTCGGACTTGCGAAATTAGGTTAACTCCACCATGGACCGCCGAACGCAGTTCAGCTAAATTCTTGACGAATCGACGCATTTCAAGGCTGAGGGGCTGCGCCCATTCATGAGGGTTGAACGACATTGGGGACGTTTCACGCTGTTGGTCGTGACCGCGCTGGTCATGGCCTCCTTCGCCGCGCCTGCGGCGGCAAAGCGTGTCTACACGGGCATCGTCGTCGATCAGGCGACAGGACAGACCCTGTATGCGCACAAGGCTGACCAGACCGTTCATCCGGCATCCCTGACCAAGATGATGACGCTCTACATGCTGTTCGATGCCGTGAAGCAGGGCAGGCTGAGCATGGACACGCCGTTGCGCGTGTCACGCAATGCTGCGGGCAAGCCGGCATCGAAGCTGGGTGTGCCGCGTGGTTCGACGATCCGCGCCAGGGACGCCGCGCTGGCACTGATCGTGAAGTCCGCCAATGACGTGGCGACCGTGGTAGCGGAGGCACTGGCCCCGAACGAGGTCGTCTTCGCCCGCCGCATGACCGCGCAGGCGCGCAAGCTCGGCCTGGTCAATACCAGTTTCCGCAATGCCAACGGCCTGCCGAACCGCCATCAGGTCACCACCGCGCGCGACATGGCCAATCTGGCCATCGCCCTGCAGCGCGATTTCCCGGACCTGTTCCCCCTGTTCGCCACCCGCACCTTCACCTGGAAGGGTCGCACCTACGGCTCGACCAACAACCTGCTGGGCCGGACCGAGGGCGTGGACGGGATCAAGACCGGCTACATCAATGCGTCCGGTTTCAATCTGGTGACCACCGTCGCGCGCGACGGGCGACGGCTGGTGGCCGTGGTCATCGGCGGACGCACCGCAGCGCGCCGTGACCGGCAGATGCAGAAACTGATCGGCATGGGGTTCCGCCGAGCTGCGGATCAGGCGAAGTCGGGCAGCCTGACCGTCGCCACCGATCTGCCCCCTGCCCGTCCGGGCAGCCGGGGCGAGTCATCCGTGCTGGCCGGCCTGCGCAGCATCAACCTGATTTCGGAAGCGAACGCAGCCGCGCCCGCTGGCACACCGGTGGCCGCGCCCGAGGGCGACCATGGCATCCAGGTCGGTGCCTTCGGGTCGACCAAGCGTGCCAACCGCGCCATCCGGCAGGCGGTTGCCGCCGCGCCTGAGCAACTGCGCAACCACCCGATCGACCTCAACAGGGTAAGGACCGGCAAGGGCAGCCTCTATCGCGCACGGCTGCTCTCGTTCAACGCGACGGAGGCCCGTGCCGCCTGCCGCGCGCTGGAGGCCCGGCGGATGGACTGCATGGTGCTGCGCAGCGACCGCTGAGCGATCATGTCCGTGACCCGCTGGCTCTGGGTCCGCCACGCCCCGACCAATCCGGACGGTCGGATCATCGGCCAGACAGATATTCCCGCACTGGAACCCGACAGCGACAGCCTGATTCGCACAGCCGCGATGCTGCAGGGTGCGGATGTCGTTCTCTGCAGCCCCCTCACCCGCTGCCGCACGACCGCAGGGATGCTGCGCAAGGTCAGTCCCGCGCTGCAGGCGCCGGTCTTTGACGGAACACTCATGGAGCAGCATTTTGGTGCCTGGGAAGGTCAGCCGTACAGTGCGGTTGGTGCCTGGGACGGACTTGACCTGCGCGGCATGGCTGCCCTGACGCCCCCCGAGGGCGAGAGCTTCCTCGACCTGGTTGAACGCGTCCGGGGTGCTCTCGCGCGGATTGGCGCGCAGTTCAGCGGGCAGACCATCGCTGTCATCGCCCACGCAGGCGTGATCCGCGCGGCGGTGACCCTGGCCCTCGACATGCCGGCGCACCGCGGCCTCAGCATCTGCATCGATCCGCTTTCGGTCACGTCCCTGACCGATCAAGGTGACAGTGGCTGGGCAGTCGATCACGTCAACCGGACCTGAACTCCCGGCCCGGGGGTCAGCATCAGCGGTCCTGCAGGCTGCCCTCCAGCTTCAGCAGGAACCGCTTGGTCTCGATGCCGCCGCCAAACCCGGTCAGCGCGCCGTTCGCACCGATGACCCGGTGGCAGGGGATGATGACCGGCAGCGGGTTGGCACCGTTCGCGGCCCCGACCGCACGGCTCGATCTCGGCGCATCGATCGCGCGCGCCAGCGCGCCATAGGTTGTGGTCTGGCCGAAGGGGATGGTGCGCAACCGGTGCCAGACCCGTTTCTGGAAGTCGGTGCCATGCAGTGTCAGCGGCAGATCGAAGTCCCGCAGGCGGCCATCGAAATAGGCCAGCAATTGCCGCTTCACCTCCTCGAAACCCGTGTCGGAACGGGTCCAGGCCGGATGCGGGCCAAAGGCCTTGTGGCCTCCGGGAAAGCTGAGGAAATGCAGCGAACCGGCATCCCCCGCCAGCAGCAGCCGACCGACCGGCGTTTCCAGCCAGGTGTAACCGAGTGGAATGTGCTTCATCGCCGGAAACACCTACCGCACCATGCGGCAGGCGGTTTCCGGTTGATCGATCCCCAGCGTGTCGAGATTGTTGGTCCGGTGCAGAAAGCCCTCCACCGGGGCGCGGGCGACGACGTGGTTGTGGGTGGCCAGCAGCATGGGTTGCCGCAACTGATTGTCCCAGGGGCGGAAACTCAGCCGGTTGCCCTTGAAGCCATCGAGCACGAGTTCCGCCGACAGCAGGTGATCGCGAAGGGTCGCGAACGCCACGCTCTGTGTGCGCTGCACGGCTGTCGCCACCGCCTTGACGGCCAGCCAGGCGGCCCAGTCGGGATCACGCATCGGGCGGCCAGCACGATCCTGGAACCGCTTCTCCAGTTGCGGTGCCCCATGCCGCGACCAGGACCAGTGCCAGGCCAGTCCGGCCAGACCCTCCGACCCGACGAGCGGGCGCGGGTCCACCATCTGATAGTTCAGGTTGCGGGCGAATTCGCCATCGCTGTCGGCGACGAAGATCACGTCATGGTCCGAGCCCTGGGTCAGCAGCAACGGATTGTTCAGTTCCCGCTGCCGCGGGTCATTGCTCAGCACGAAGGCACGTTCATCTTCGATCTTCAGCCCGTAGCGCGCGGCACTGCGCCGGAAGGCATCGGCCATTGCCCTGTCCGCCGTCAGCGGCCCCACCAGGACCAGCACCTCCCGCCAGCGGCGCAGGGCAAGGAACTGGCCCACCGCATCGGCCCGCATGGCGTCACTCGGCGCGATGTGCAGCAGATTGGGCTGACAGTCCGGCCCACGCAGGTTGTCCGCGCCGGAACGGATATTGAAGAGCACCACCTCCCGGTCAGCCATCACCCGTGAAACAGACGCGATCTCCGGCGCGGGCAGATCAAGGGTGATGAAACGGATGCCGCGCGCCAGCATCGCCTCGGCTGTCGAAACAAGTTCGTCCCGACGGGCGCGCTGACGATCCAGGGCAAAGCTCGTTCCGGTTGCCGCGCCATGCCATTTCACCTCTCCCAGCGCCACTTCCCCGCCCGCATGGGGACGTCCGAGTGGCTGGGTCAGAAAGGCCGCGAAGGTGCGGGACTGGCGATAGTCACGATCCCCCTTCATCTCCAGGTGACCGATGACAAGCGCGTCCGCCCAGGCGACCGCGACCGGCAGCACGAGCCCCAGCAGTGCCAGAATGCCGACGCCGAGACGACGGGCCAGATCAGTCATCAATCAGCACGGTGTGCGGTACGCGCCCGAC
>CAXBNO010000255.1:0-5620 GCA_963976775.1 uncultured Kordiimonadales bacterium | reverse complement strand
CGGGATCAGCATCAGGTGCATCATGCGTCGAGCACCTGACGCAGGGCGGCAATGACCCGGTCCTGGTCTGCCGCCGCCATGCCCGTGCCCGACGGCAGGCATAGACCCGTCAGGAAAAGCCGGTCACTGACCGACTGATGCTCATCATGGGCGTAGTAGGGAGCACTCTGAAACAGCGGCTGCATGTGCATCGGCTTCCAGACCGGCCGGGTCTCGATCTCGTGCTGCTGCAGCCGTCGCATGATGGTGTAGGGGTGCATGCCGATGGAATCAGGGTCGAAGGTACAGACGGACAGCCAGCGATTGCTGCGGCTCCAGTTCGGTTCCGGCATCCAGTCGATGCCCGGCACGTCATGCAGTCCGTGGCGATAGCGTTCGAAGATGGCACGGCGCTGCTCCACCCGCTCCGGCAGCAATCGCAGTTGCCCGCGACCGATGCCCGCCAGCACGTTGGAGAGGCGGTAGTTATAGGCCATCTCGCTGTGCTGATAGTGCGCCGCCGGGTCGCGCCCCTGGGTCGCGAGCCAGCGTGCGCGGTCCAGTGCCGCCAGGTCATTGCTCACCAGTGCGCCGCCGCCGGATGTCGTGATGATCTTGTTGCCGTTGAAGGAATAGATGCCGAAACGGGCGAAGGTGCCGCTGGCCTTGCCCCGACAGGTCGCGCCCAGGCTCTCCGCAGCATCCTCGATCAGCGGGACGTCGTGGGCAGCGCATATCCTGCCAATGGCGTCATAGTCGGCGCTCTGCCCGTAGATGTTGACGCAGATGACGGCCTTCGGCGGTCTGCCCTGCCGTTGTGCGTCCTGCAGCGCGCGCTCCAGCGCGTCGGGGCTCATGTTCCAGCTTTCCGGCTCGCTGTCGATGAAGACCGGTGCGGCACCCTGGTACAGGATCGGGTTGCAGCTGGCGACGAAGGTGAGGCTGGAGCAGAACACGGTGTCTCCCGGCCCGACGTCGAGCAATTGCAGCGCCAGATGGATCGCTGCGGTCCCGGAACTCAGCGCCACCGCGCCGCCAACGCCGACCAGTTCCGCCAGTTCGCGCTCGAAGGAATCCACATGCGGGCCGACAGGCGCGATCCAGTTGGTGTCGAACGCCTCCACCACCAGTTCGCGTTCCTCCTCCCCCATGTGCGGGGCGGAGAGCAGGATCGGTGCCTCCATGCGCGAGATGTGGAACAGGCCGACAGGGCGGCCACGGTCGTCAACGACCGGCAGGTGGATCAGCTTGGCTGAGTTCATGAGCTGGCGCGCCGATGCGCTGGAAGTACCCTCCGGCGCGGTCTTCGGCGTCACGGGGGCCAGTTCTGCCAATGTCTGGTTCAGGTCGTCGCTGACCATGATCGCCCGCCGGATATCTCCGTCGGTGATGACCCGGATCAGGTGGTCAGCCGCATCGGCAAGCAGCAGGCACCCGAGCCCGCCTGCATCCAGTCTTTGCAGGGCCTCCCGCACCGGCGTCTCCGGTCGCACCAGCAGCTTTCCGATGTCCGTGATCATCAGGTTCGTGCCTCCTGATGGCCATGGCGTGTACCGGCAATGACCAGTGTCGCGATCAGAATGAACATGCAGATCCACCATCCCAGCCAGATTGAGTGTGCGGCACCAAAGGCACCAAGACCCATGGCGATCAGTGCGGTCGTCGCCGCGCGCTGCCGATTGGGCAGGCGCAGGGCGGCAAGGTGGAGTGCGGCAATCATCATCACAGCAGCAAGGGCGCCAAGAAGTCCGACATCCTGCCACACCTGCGCGAAGATCGAGTGCGGATGCCAGAGATGATCCATCTTGTAATAGTCACCCGGCCCCGAATAGGTCGCGTTCAGCCGCTCGAACTCCAGCCCGTGACCCAGAACCGGGTGATCGCGCACCGTCTCGACAACCGCCGTCCATATCTCGAATCGTTCAAGCAGTTTGAACTCGAGCAGATTGGATCCGTCCAGACTGGCCAGCAGAACCGCGTTGATCGCCGGAAAGGCCAGCGGTGACAGCAGCATGAAACCTGCCGTCAGACAGAACATCACCAGCACGCCAGCCTGGCGCGTGAAATGGCAGAATGCATAGACTAGGATGCCGATCACACCGATCAGCTGCGAGGTCTCGCTGATGGTCATGAAGGACAGGCTCAGAACCAGCAGAAGGGCGAGGGGGAATACCCAGCCGGGGCGCATGATCGCGACCAGACTGGCGACGGCCAGCGTCATCACCACCCAGAAGTCATTGAAACGCGCCATGAACAGGTCCGGCGTCAGGGCCCAGGCCGTCGCGAGCAGCCCGTCCGGCGTCTCGAGATTGCGGGAGTAGACGGTCCTGATCCGCAGCAGCATGTGATCGCTGAGCAGGTCGAACAGGGCAATGGCGACACCGACAGCGATACCTGCGGCGATTGCCCTGACGACCAGCCTGCGGGCGCCGGGCAGTGCCGCGGCCAGCAGGACGAGGGGGACACCGGTCACGATGGCCATGGCGCTGCGGATCGCGAGTTCCTGCATCCGCTCCGACTGCGCCGGAAGCGCCGACCAGAGCGGGCTCAGCAGTCCGAGCACCATGATGGCCAACAGGCCGCCAAGCCCCAGCCGGACAGCACGGTGTGACAGGACACTCGCCACCGCACCACGATGCTTCAGCAGCCATGGCAGGGACAGGATGGCTGCAGCACCGGCAAGCCAAGCGATGCCGCGGTCGGCCACGAACGCCAGCCAGGGAATCAGGAAAGCCGAAAGGCCGAGGCCCGTCAGGGCGAGGGGACGGGTCATGGTGATGCTTCAGGACTCGGGCGGCAGGGCATAGGTGCCGGTCACATGTGCCACCGGGTCCGCCAGCCCCTCGGAGAACAGCGAAACGTCACCTACCGCCAGACGGCGACCCAGCTTCAGCAATCGCACTTCCGCAATGATGTCGGCCCGGGTTGGCAGGCGCAGGAAATTCATGGTGATCGACGTGGTGACCGACTGGGTCTTCGGCCCCCCCATGGCCATGACCGCAACGTAGAGACCCACATCCGCCATCCAGAACAGCGTCGGGCCGGAAACCGTGCCACCGGGACGCAGGTGTGACTCGTTCACCGGCATGCGCAGTCGCGCCGTCATGTCGCCAGCCTGTTCGATCACCATGCCCAGATGGCTGGATTGGGGAAACTCCCGCGCCAGCAGGTCCGTCAGTTCATCTGGTGTCATAACGGCGGCCATGGGCCCGATCTCCAGCGCTGCGTGCATGTCATGCTGACTTGCCCGAGGGGGCATGGTCAGTCAAGCGCGACGGTCGCACTAGGAACAATGGTCTCAATGGTTTCACGAACCGCTGAAACCGCCTATATGCAGCGCCATGCAGCTGGATCTGAACATTGCGAAGCCCCGTTCGGAAACCCGTGTGGTGGTGGCCATGTCCGGGGGCGTCGACTCCTCCGTGACTGCGGCCATGGTGAAGGCGGCGGGCTACGATACCGTCGGCATCACCCTGCAGCTCTACGACCATGGTGCCGCCGTGGAGCGCAAGGGGGCCTGCTGTGCCGGGCAGGACATCCTGGACGCGCAGCGTGTGGCGGAGAGGATCGGCATTCCGCACTACGTGCTGGACTATGAGAGCCGGTTCCGGGACGCGGTGATCGACGATTTCGCGGACAGCTATCTGCGCGGCGAGACCCCGGTTCCCTGCATCCGCTGCAACCAGACCGTCAAGTTTCGCGATCTGCTGCAGACGGCGCGTGATCTGGGTGCCGACGCACTCGCCACGGGCCATTATGTCCGGCGCGTTGTCGGCGAGACCGGACCCGAATTGCGGGCAGCAGTCGATGACAGCCGCGACCAGAGCTATTTCCTGTTCGCCACCACAGCGGAGCAGCTCGATTTCCTGCGCTTCCCCCTCGGTGAACTGCCCAAATCCGAAGTGCGCGCGCTGGCAGGGCGCTTCGATCTGCCCGTGGCCGCGAAGCCTGACAGTCAGGACATCTGTTTCGTCCCCAATGGCGACTATCGGCGGGTGATCGAGAAACTGCGCCCCGATGCGCGTGTGCCCGGCAACATCGTCGACCTGTCAGGTGCGGTGCTGGGGCAGCACGACGGCATAATCGGCTACACCATCGGCCAGAGGAAGGGCCTTGGTCTGGGCGGAGAGGCGGGTGGCCACACGGAACCCCGCTTCGTCGTCCGGCTGGACCCGGCACGGGCGGAGGTCGTTGTCGGCCCGCGCGAGGCGCTGGCCTGCGCCAGCCTGACGGTGAACGAACTCAACTGGCTGGGGGATGAACCGCTGGCAGCCGGGGGCAGGGCGGTGATGGCCCGCATCCGCAATACCGCCGTTGCTGTCCCGGGCCGATTGATCCCGGCAGACAACGGCATGGCGACGATGCGGTTCGACACGCCGGAGTTCGGTGTCTCGCCAGGTCAGGCCTGTGTCTTCTACGATGGGGACCGGGTGCTGGGTGGCGGCTGGATCGTCGAGGCGGAGAGCGCAATGGCCGCCTGACGTCCCCCCGACGTCAGTCACGATCGTGAGACGCAGAGGGACAGCGACATGGCCGTACAGATTGCGTTCGACAGTCTGAAGACAATGGAGCCGCAGGCAGTGCGCGCCGCAATCCGCTGCGGGCGCTACACCGGACATACGGCGGGACTGGCTAGCGGCAGGTTGCAGACGAACCTGGCGATCCTGCCCGGTGACATGGCCGCTGACTTCCGCGAATTCTGCATCCGGAACCCCCGCCCCTGTCCGCTGGTCGGCATGACCGAACCCGGCGACCCGCTGATGACCTCGCTGGGCGACGACATCGACCTGCGCAGTGATGTTCCCGCCTACAATGTCTATCGCGGTGGCGAACTGGTGGAGACTGTCTTCGATATCCACGACCATTGGCGGGAGGATCTGGTGGGCTTCGCGCTCGGCTGTTCCTTTACCTTCGAACAGGCCCTGCTGGATGCGGGCATTCCGATGCACCACATCGATGCGGATCGGACAGTGCCGATGTATCGGACCAGCATTCCGACGGAAACCGTCGGGCCGTTCGGTGGCGGCATGGTTGTCTCCATGCGCTGGATCGCGCCGGATCGGGTGGCGGATGCACAAGCGATCACGTCGGCCTTCACCTGGGCGCATGGGGCACCGGTTCACGTGGGCGACCCGGCCGTCATAGGCATTACCGACCTGCAATCGCCCGACTGGGGCGATCCGCCTTGCGGACCGGAGGGCGTGGCCGTCTTCTGGGCCTGCGGCGTGACCCCGCAGAATGCGCTGACCAGCGCACGACCGGAGCTATGCATCACCCACACACCGGGACGGATGCTGATTGCGGATATCGCTGACCGGACGGACGCCACCCTGAACTGAAGCATCAGCACTATCGGGCAGGTGCCCGGCCCGATTCGCTTTCTCATCTGCAACGGGCTGCGGCAGGTGGCGCCAGAGGTCATACGGAAGGGCGGTCGGCGCGATTTGATCCGTCCTTTCAGACCTGTATGGTCCGATAGAAAGGGCGGCACCGACGGTGACCGCACGGGCGAAGGAGATGAATTCCATGTGGCAGTTCTGGGTCGATCGTGGCGGGACCTTCACCGATATCGTCGGGCGTCGCCCGGACGGATCGGTGGTGACGCACAAGGTCCTGTCGGAGCACCCGGAACGGTATCGTG
>CAXBNO010000254.1:0-5630 GCA_963976775.1 uncultured Kordiimonadales bacterium | reverse complement strand
GATCCCGCCGAGACACGTTCATGGATCGCGGGCAGCATGCGGCGGTTGCCGCCAGTGCCGCCGCGGGAAGGCAAGAAATATCCCTTCATCGACACCTGGTGAGCCACGTCGGGGAACCGGAAACAGGAGAGAACATGGCGGACGGATCGAACGACGACGGCAACGTGGGCACAGTCACCAGCCTCTTCCGCGCACGCCGCGAGAAGATCCGCACCGAGATGGGCGGACAGGACAAGATCGACAGGCTGCACAATCGCGGCTCCTATACCGTCCGGGAACGCATTGACCGCTTCCTCGACCCGGACAGTTTCACCGAGATCGGGACCTTCGCCCGTTCGGAGCGCCCGGAGGATGCGAACCGGACGCCCGGCGATGGCAAGATCGGGGGTTACGGAACCGTGGATGGTCGGACGGTCTGGGTCGGCGGCGACGATCTGACCGTCCTGCGCGGCTCCAGTTCCGTCGTCGGCGGCAAGAAGAAGTCCCGCATGCTGCAGCAGGCGGTGGAACACGGCCATCCGTTCGTCTTCTTTGGCGAGACAGGCGGTGCCCGCATTCCGGACACGCTGGGATCGGAGGGATTCCTGAAGGTAACCCCGAGCGTGGACGTGCATCGCCGCAACCGCGCGATCCCCATGGCGACCGCAATCCTGGGCAACCGCTTCGGCGGGGCCTCCTTCCATGGGGCGTTCTCGGACTTCGTGGTCCAGTTACGTGGCTCATGCATGGCCGTGACCAGCCCGCGGGTTGTCGAGATCGCCACCTCCGAGAAGGTGAGTTTCGAGGATCTGGGCGGCGTGGCGGTCCACGAGAAGATCACCGGCATGATCGACCAGACGGCGGAGACCGAGGACGAGGCGTTCGGGATGATCAGGGACTTCCTGTCCTACATGCCATCGAACGCCTGGGAGATGCCCCCGGAGCATGACTGGCCGGGACCTGCGCCTGTCGATGAAGGTATCTACGACCTTGTGCCCATGCGGCGGACCCGCGCCTACGACATGCGCAAGGTCCTGCGCTATCTGGCCGATGATGACAGGATCTTCGAACTGAAGCCGCGCTTCGGTGGCAGTGTGATCACGGCGCTGTCCCGCCTTGGCGGCAAGACTGTCGGGTTCGTGGCCTCCCAGCCCATGCACTACGCCGGTGCACTGACTCCGAACGCATGTGACAAGATCACGTCCTTCATCTGCCTGTGTGATGCCTTCAACATCCCCATCGTGTTCCTGCAGGATGTGCCCGGCTTCATGGTCGGAACCAAGGTCGAACATGACCGCCTGCTCAGCCGCGCCATCATGCTGGTGGAGGCACTGTCCATCTGCCGCGTGCCACGCATTTCGCTGGTCTTCCGCAAGGCGTTCGGGCTGGCCTATTTCGCCATGGGCGGCACCAACATGGGTTCCGAAGTGGTGGCGACATGGCCAAGTGCGGAGCTTTCGTTCATGGACCCGGATGTGGGCGTCAACGTGGTGCACGGCGGACGGCTCGCGGAGGCCGAGGACACGGCGGCGGAGCGCGCCGCATTGATCGAACAATGGACGGAAGACACCGACCCCTACGACGGCGCCGGCATTTTTGGCATCGACGAGATCATTGACCCTGCCGAGACCAAGCGCTGGCTGCAGTCCCAGATCCGCCGGGTAAGGACCAGGCCAAACCCCTGGGGCCAGCCGAATCCGCTCGCATACTGGCCGACCTGCTACTGAAGCGGTCGGCGAGGCAGCAAGTACGGCCCCGGGCGCGTTGCCGCGCGAGCGCTGCCGGGCTTGATCTGTCCTCGAGGGGTTTCGGTACTTCTTCCCGTTCTTCGGGCCGCGCCATCGATCTCGAAACCTGCCAGTTCTGTTCCTGTACTTGCGGGACTGTCATCGTTCCCGCGTCAGGACGCGATCAGCGGAGCCCCAAAGGGTGGTTGCCGCCGGTTTGCGATGCGAGTGAAATCTTGATAGCGTCACGTCACGCGAGGGGCATGCCCTCTGGAGGTACAGCAGCCCCTTGGTCCGCGAGGCCCGCAATGCAGCGACCTCGCAAGACTCATTCAACAGATTGGACTGAACATGACCCAGGCTGCCAAGTCCGGAGACACATTGCGTATTCACTATACTGGCCGACTTGAGGACGGCACCGTCTTTGATTCCTCTGAAGGTCGTGAGCCGCTGGAGTTCACGACGGGATCAGGCAAGACCATTCCCGGTCTCGATCAGGGTGTGATCGGTATGGCTGAAGGCGAGACACTCGAACTCACCATCGCGCCGGAGGAGGCCTACGGCATGCGCGATGAAGCCCGGGTTCAGACTGTTCCTCTGGAAGCGGTGCCGGAGCACATTCCGACCGAACCCGGCACGCAGTTGCAGATACAGACACAGGACGGTGGAACGGTGCCGGTCGTTGTTTCCGACAAGACCGACAGCGATCTGGAACTCGATGCAAACCACCCTCTCGCAGGAAAGACGCTGATATTCGACGTCAAGCTGGTCGAGATCGCCTGAGCATTGCGCGGGCATATTGTTGCAGCCACGGCCTTCACGGAGATCAAACCGAAGGGAAACGGTTGCAGCAGGCCGGACCGCAAGAGATAGCGGCACAGTCGCGATTCAGTGACCGCCGCCGCCGTTGACAGTCGGCTCGACACCACGAAGTGATGCTGCGGCATCTGCTTTCCACGTTCGGAGCCGCCGCCATCAGGCGCCGGAAGAGCTGCCGCGGAACTATCGCCTTGATCTGCATCCAGTCGGGCACCCATGGCGACCGGACCCGCGTGCCAATTTCCGATGCCGGGGAAACCGTCTGGCCCAACGTCGCGATCCGACCCGTTGCCAATGGCGGGCTTCTTGTTCATGTTCACTTGAGTATCGGGTTTCATGGTGCCCGGAAGGACAGATGACGGGTTCTCGCCGGTCGGCCGGGGCAGAACGCGGGAGTTGCCCTTCGCCAGGAACACCGCGCCCGTGGGGAGGAAACATGATCAACACGATCCTGGTCGCCATCGACACGACCGACGAACAGGCACGAAGCATCGTGCGCGTCGCCGCCAGTCTTGCAAAGGATCACGATGCACGACTGTATGCTCTCGCCGTCTTCCAGTTCAGCCCTCAGGTCATCGCGGGACCTGGCGTTGCCGTCGCGGCCTCTCCTCCCTCCCCGGAAGAAGAGGCCAGGCTGCGGGACGAAACGACGGATCAGCTCAACGGGATCATCTCGGATGCGGCGGTGGACGTCGAGCCGCTCGTGGAGCAGGGCAACCCTGTCAATGTGATCAATGGAATGGCCCGCACCCTGGACGCGGACCTGACGGTTGTCGGTTGCCATCAGAAGGGTTTCTGGAAAGCCCTTCTCGATCCTTCCGTCTCGAAGACCCTTCTAGACGATGCGCCCAATGCCCTGTTTGTTGTCACAAGCTCCTTCATCGAACGGCTGGGGTGAGCAGAGCGGCCCCGGATCGACACTGGTGCCGCCCTGGCGGATTGCGCCTGTCGGCGATGGAGCATCCCATGGATACCGCTTCGGACCGGACTTGGGGAGCGCGGAGCCCAGGGCGGAAACTCCGACAATGACCGAGGGCGCGCTGGGGAGCATGTCATCGCCCCTCGGGTTGGAACGGTCGCAGACGATGAAATCCGAAGGTTCGCCGAAGACTGAGGGCTGCCTGGCAGTTACCGTATCTTGAGCCAGACCACGAACCAGACGAAGAGATCCCTGAGGCCCGTCTCGGTCCTCGCCGGCACCATTCTGGGAATGGGGATCCTGGTATCGCCCGTCCCGGAAGGGGTGCCGCCTGACGCCTGGAAGGTGCTCGGGGTTACCCTGTGGATGGCCTTCTGGTGGCTGACGGAGGCCTTGCCGATTGCCGTCACCGCCCTCATGCCCCTTATCGTCCTCCCGGTACTGGGACTGTTCGACTTCAAGGCACTGGCGGCGTCCTACGCCCATCCTCTGATCTTCCTGTTCATGGGCGGCTTCATCATCGCCAAGGCCATCGAGGCCTGGAACCTGCACCTGCGTATCGCCCTCCTGATCGTGCGTTCCTTCGGCACAAGGCCCGACTACCTGATCGCCGGTTTCATGCTGGCCACGGCGATTCTGAGCATGTGGGTCAGCAATACGGCGACCACGGTCATGATGCTGCCCATCGCCATCTCCATCATCGGGGTCCTGAACGAAAGAGAGGAGCCGAAGATCGCGGCCAATACGGCGACGGCCCTGTTGCTGGCCATCGCCTACTCCGCCAACATCGGCGGGGTTGGTACTCTGGTGGGATCGCCGCCCAACGCCCTTCTCGCTGCGTTCGCCCAGGAACGGTTCGGCATCGAGATCGGATTCGCCAGATGGATGACCATCGGCTTTCCCGTGGTCTTCGTCATGCTTCCGTTATGCTGGCTGTTGCTGACCCGGGTAACCTGTCCGGTAGCGCGCCGTCCGACCCCCGGTGCCGATGAGATCATCCGGAAGGAACTGGCCGCCCTGGGTCCCATGTCCATCGAGGAGAAGCGGGTCCTGGCAGTCTTTGTGCTTACGGCTTGCTGCTGGATATTCCGGCCCCTGATCACCGGGGCATTTCCCCTCATGGACCTGAGTGATTCCGGCATTGCCCTGATTGGCGCCCTGTCGCTCTTCATCATTCCAACAGGCAAGGGAGACGGATCCAGCCTCATGACATGGCCCCGCGCCGCCTCCCTGCCATGGGGTGTCCTGCTGCTCGTCGGCGGCGGCCTGAGCCTGGCTGGGGCCATTTCCAGTAGCGGACTTGCCGGTATCATCGGCCACAGCCTGACCTGGCTGGAAGACTATCCGGCCATCGTGCTTGTGGCCGCCGTGACGGCGCTGATCGTCTTCCTGACCGAGATCACCTCCAACACGGCGACCACGGCGATCTTTCTGCCCATCGTCGCCACGGTGGCGACCGGCGCGGGCATCGCCCCCCTGGAACTCATCGCCCCGGTGGCCCTGGCCGCTTCCTGCGCCTTCATGATGCCCGTGGCGACCCCGCCCAACGCCATAGTCTTCGCCAGCGAACAGTTGACCGTGGCCCAGATGGCCCGGACGGGTTTCCTCATCAACCTGGTTGCCATTGCCGTGATCATCTTCGTCACCTGGGCCGTTCTCGCCTAGATCTTTCCATCGAACGATGGAACCGGCACCGGCCCACTCCGGCATGCCGCCACAAGGTGCCCCATGGGTGCCCCGGCCAGATCAGATGGCGACAGGAGTTCCTTCCGCCGCGCAGACTATCAAAGATATCATCGGGTTGAATGGTGGGCGCGGCTGGGATTGAACCAGCGACCCCTACGATGTCAATGTAAGGGTGCAGCACTTCTGAATGTTCATCTACATTCCTGGTGGGGCATTTTTTGTCAACATATCAATAGGATAATTCTACCCTTGTTCCTTCGTATTCCCTTGAGTTCCGCTTTCTAGCTTGCTATTTGCTTACTGTATATGGAGGCCAGCAAGCATGACACGACTGACGCAGCGATCCGTGAACGCCGCGACCCCGCAGGAACGAGACGTCTTCCTCTGGGATTCCGATCTCAAGGGATTTGGCCTCAAGGTCACGCCAGCCGGCAGCAAGATATATGTGTCCACTTAACCTTCTTGACTGACGAATGACATGACGGTTTCGATGGGCCGTC
>CAXBNO010000253.1:0-5634 GCA_963976775.1 uncultured Kordiimonadales bacterium | reverse complement strand
CGGCATGGTCGCCACCGTCGCGGTGGAGGCCGGTCAGAAGGTGCAGACCGGTGACCTGCTGCTCACCATCGAGGCCATGAAGATGGAGACTGCCATACGCGCCGAACGCGATGGCGAGATCAGGACCGTCACCGCAGGAACCGGCACCCAGGTGGACGCCAAGGACCTGCTGGTCGAGTTCGCGTGATCGGATGCGATCCATTCTGGTTCCCCCGACGTAACCATGAGACCATTGGTCGACATCGAAACCAGACAGGGGGTCGGGATGAGCAATTTCCTTACGCGCGTGGCTGCTGTGGCAACGGTCGCGGTTGGTGCGCTCGCCGCGTCGGCGGCGCAGGCGGCGGATGTATCCGTGCAGTGGTTCGGACAGGCCGCGTTCAAGATCGTCTCACCGGGTGGCAAGGTGATCATGATCGATCCCTTCATCACCCGGAACCCGAAGACACCGGACGACATGAAGGACCTGGCCGCCATCGGCCCGGTGGACCTGATCCTGGTCACCCACGGCCATGGCGACCATGTGGGTGATACCTTCAGGCTGGCCGAGATGACCGGTGCGCTGGTGGCGATGAACGCCGACATGGGATCGACCTACAACAGCATCGGCGCGATGGACCCGAAGAAGCTGATCCGCTTCAACAAGTCCGGCCCGATCCGCCCCATCGGCGATGGCATCACCATCACCATGACCCACGCGGAGCACTCATCGTCGGTCAGCTGGACCGATCCGGTTTCCGGCAAGGCGCAGGTGCTGCCGGGCGGCGAGCCGTCCGGCTACATCATCCGGCTGGAGAACGGCTACAGGATCTATCACGCGGGTGATACCGGCGTGTTCGGCGACATGGCCTTCATCGGCAAGTACTACAAGCCGGACCTGGCCCTGCTGCCCATCGGCGGTCACTTCACCATGGGTCCGCAGCATGCTGCCTATGCCATCAGGGAACTGCTGCGCACGCCGAACGTCGTGCCGATGCACTACGGCACCTTCCCGCCGCTGAAGGGCACGCCGGAGAAGCTGATCGAGGCGCTGGGCAATGCGCCCACCAACGTGATCGTCATGCAACCCGGCGAAATCCGCCAGTTCTGATCCCGCTGTACCCGGTATCGGAGAGAACCCGAGAGGAAGTGAGGGCGGCGGATCAGGCAACCGCCCCACTTCACAGGCACGTCTGACCTGCCGGATGGTCGCTCCCCGATAGCTCGCCTCACCCGGGCTCGACCCGGGTGTCCAGGAGTCTTGCGCAACCGCCTCGGCATGGGCTCGCGGATCAAGTCCGCGAGCGCCGGGGGGAGAATGGTATGGTCGTGCCGACTGAACCTCGCAGCAGCAGTGTTGCCCGTCCCGGACATCCGACCGTTGATGCCTTCGCAGCCACGCCCGACCGGCAAGCCGCTACGGCAACACGCCGTGGCGCTGGGTGGGGGACGGGGCTTCCGTGCGCCGGTTGAGCGCCCGCTCCAGTGCTGCGATCAGGCGTGGGCGGGTCTCCAGGGGATCGATGACATCGTCGATCTTCATCTGCCCGGCCGCCGGGACCGCACCGCACAGATCGGTATATTCCGCCACCAGTTCCGCGTGCCGGGCCGCCGGATCCGCTGCGGCCTCCAGGTCCGCGCGATAGGCTGCAGTGATGCCGCTCTCCAGCGGAATGGCGTTGAAGTCCGCCGTCGGCCATGCCAGCACCACCGACTGTCCCCCGCCATAGCCCCCCATCGCCGCGCCGCCATAGCCAAAGCCCTTGTGGGTCACCAGGGTCAGGATCGGCGTGTCGGCGAAGGCGAAGCTGTGCGCCACCTGCATGCCGACGCGCAGCGCCCCCTCCTGCTCCGACTTCGGGCCGGTCATGACGCCGGGCGTGTCGGTCAGGAACACCAGCGGCAGGTGATAGGCACTGCAGAGATCCATGAAATGCCGCAGCTTCTCCCCCGCCGCCGCCGTGATCGCGCCGGACATGACCTTCGGCTGGTTGGCGCAGATGCCGACCGGATGGCCGTTCAGCCGTGCCAGACCCGTGATCATCATCCTGGCGAAGGCCGGCTTGATCTCCAGAAAGCTGTCGCGGTCCACCACCGCGTCCACCACCCGCAGCATGTCATAGGGCCGTCGGCGGTTCTCCGGAATCACGGTGCGCAGCGACGGCTCTGCCCGGTTCGGGTCATCGGTCACCGGCGCGTCCGGCGGCCAGCTCCAGGCATTGGTGGGCATGTAGGACAGATACCGGCGCAGCATGCCAATCGCCTCTTCCTCCGTATCCACCGCATTGTCGCCAACACCGGAGACGGCGCAGTGGAGGTCGGCACCGCCCAGATCCTCCTTCGACACGCTCTCGCCGGTGCCGGAGGCGACCAGCGGCGGACCGCCTGCGGCCAGCATCGAGGTGCCGCGCACCATGACGATGAATTCCATCATGGCCGCCAGCAGCGATGAGTCTCCGGCGCTCGGCCCCATCACCGCCGCGACCTGGGGGGAATGTCCCGACAGCCGCGCCACCTGCATGAAGTGGTGCATCGGGGCCAGCCCCTGCCCGACATATTCGTCGGTGCGCGCGCCCGCGCCGTCGAACAGCCAGACCAGCGGCAGCCGGTCCCGCTCCGCCAGTTCGATCATGCGGCACTTCTTCTCGAAGTTGATCAGGCCGAGCGAGCCGCCCAGCACCGTGAAATCCTCCGCCACCACACCGACGGTGCGCCCGGCGACCTGCCCGAAGCCGGTGACGACACCATCCGCCGGGGTGACCTTGTTCCTGGTCGGGCTGACGATGGTCGCGGCGTGAGTGGCAAGCTGCCCGATCTCCTCGAACACACTATCGGGGTCGAACAGCATCGCCACCCGCTCCCGCGCCGTCTGCTTGCCCGCCTTGCGCTGCCGCGCCACCTTGTCCGCCCCGCCCAGTTCCAGACTGGCCCGCCTGCGCTGCTCCAGATCGTCGATCAGGTCCTGCATACCCGGCACCTCCCCGCGCCATTCCGTACTCGTGGCGCGCAGTATCCCCGAAAGGCATCACAGGCCGCAATGGCACCATCCGGGGTGCCGCCATGCACCACGAAACCTTTCGCGCATTTCTGTCAGTCAGCCTATGGACAGCCCCGGACCGATCCGCTAAACAGCGGCTTCCCTGACAGGGAGAGCCCTGTTCTGGTGACCCGTGGGCGCGTAGCTCAGTTGGTAGAGCAGCTGACTCTTAATCAGCGGGTCCACGGTTCGAGTCCGTGCGCGCCCACCAATCTTCCCAACGGGTTAGATGATACGGAAAGACTGGCGCATGGCGCCGGTCCCCACCAGTCCACCACCAGATCGAATTCCGGTGCTGTGGTGATGGCAGGTCATTGGCCTTGTTTCACTCGCGATTCATCCATTCGGGCGTTGGCCGAGGCTCCAGTGCGAGACCGGCGCTGGTCGTTGGAGGGAACGGGAACCATTCGATGTGTGGACCTGGGTTCCCTTCGATCACGCACCACATGCGCAAGGCATCAGATTCCGGCTCATACTCCGAGAACAGATACGGCAAGTAGCCGTATTCGCAGTGCGCGAGCAGGGTCGCGTACCAACCCGCATATGCGAAGTCGAGGTGGAAGGTCGCCTGCGCCAGCTTGGGAAATCTCCTGACGAACTCGATGGCGAGATGATGGGCATCCAGATTCGCGACATCGTCCCAGCCAAAGAAGCTGGAGCCATTTGCTCCTGTATGTCGCGCAACAAGGTCATCGTCAGGCATCGGGTCCCTGTACTTCACCCCGTCTCGCTCAGCATACCGTTCCGGGAAGAGTTCGATGCGATAGGCCAGAGGGTGGATGTGAGGAAAGAGACGCAGGCCCTGAAAGCCCTTGCCATGAAGAATACTCACCATCCGCAGAACGCGAAGGCAGCGACGCGAGTAGGTGTCGGCAAATGGCCTGGGTGCGTCGGCCAGAACTTCTGATGGAATGGAAAAGCCGATGCGCCTTCCGCCATGAACAGGCTCTGTCATGTCAATCTCGCATTCGTTGTCGTTTTTTCTGGGCTGCAATGAACCGACGGGGCGGTACTTGCTCCATGCCACCTCATGATACTCAATGGGTCCCATCCAGGGGGCATAGTGTCTTGAATGAACTCTCGCGCCCGTTACGCAAGCGGGCATACGGTCATCCTGTCCGGCCTTACTTCCACCGAACCACCGCGCTTGTTTCACGCGGAAGCCGCAAGCCGTTGTCAGGTATCCGCGAATGTCTCTCAGCCTCGGAAGCACTGTTCGTTGTGCCAGGTCAGGGCAGCCGGATCAGGGCGGCTAGTGGCCTCCGCAGGCGCCGTGATGGTCTGGCCGTGCAGGGCATAGTAGTGGCGTCCGTTCTCGAACTCTTCCCTGATGCGCCCGCTGACCTCGAAACGGAGTTCAGGTGTGACAGTGACGTAGCCCGCATCGAACAGGCTGTGGATGTCCCGCCGGAGCAGCAATCCGTTCCGCACCTCGTGACCTCCGCCATCACCATAGGGCCTTATGTGGGCAGCCTCGAGAGCAGGCAGCGTCCGCTCCTGCGTCACCGCGCAGCGCCTGCCGTAGTTCTCCGTGACCAGCACCCGGAAACCGCCCTGGCCAAGCCGGGGCCGGATCAGGTGTGGTGATCCATAGCGTGCCTGATCCTCCGCAAGGCCGGGACCGGATTGCCTGGCCATGCGTTCGCTCACCGCCTCCCAGAGCCTCAGTCCTTCCTGATCGTCAGTACTGTATCTCTTGAAGGAGACGATATTCGGGGACCAGCTTGATGGCACTTCGATCCAGTCAGGTTCGTCGAAGAAGAAGGGCTGGGTCAGGATACGGCACCCGATCGCGAAGTCGCTTCGGTCGTCAGGTGCAGCCTTGCGGTATTTCGCGATGCGCGTCCGCATTTCCCTGGCCGAATGCGCACCGTTCTTCTCGCCAAAGGTCTCCCACGCCAGCGAGCACGGCAAGGCATTGGCATAGGTAAAGACACCGCCACCAACGATCACGTTGCGCGGGGCATGAAGCTTGAACAGGAACAGCTCGCCCGGCTGAAGCGCGCGGAAGTTCACCGCTGAAGGTGCCCAGAAGTTGACCTCGCTCAGATCGGTCTGATGTCGCAGCATCTCGAACCAGTTGCTGTCAGTAACGGCAATGACGAGATTTATGCCCATTGCGTGTTCCGGTTCAGTCCCTGCTTGCCACGTGTGCGCATCACCCGCTTCCAGATGATCTGGCGAGCAACCATAATATCAGTCGACGACAGGCTGCGGCGATACTCGTGCAGGATAAACCGGAAATGCTCGCGACCTAGAGCAGATTCGATCTACTCGGGTTCATATCCGGCGGCCTGGAAGTAGTTTCTGCACTCGTCGGGTGAGAAGGCCTTGATGCAGTTGGCGATGGTGTCCCAAAGCTCGTCGATAGTTCGTGCTGCAGCTTTCCGCAGCAGGGCCTTGTGTTTCGAGAAGGCCATCTCGATGGGGTTGAAGTCGGGGCTGTAGGGCGGCAGGAACAGCAGCCGTGCGCCCGCCGCCTCGATGGCCTCGCGGATACCGCTGACCTTGTGAGATGGAAGGTTGTCCATCACCACCACATCACCGGGCCGTAGTTCGGGTGCAAGCACCTGCTCGGCATAGGCGCGGAAGGCGTCGCCATTCATCGGGCCGTCCAG
>CAXBNO010000252.1:0-5635 GCA_963976775.1 uncultured Kordiimonadales bacterium | reverse complement strand
CGATTGCGCAGACTCGGGTCCCGGCCACCGAAGATCAGTTGCTGCGTCTGGGCGAAGAACTCGATCTCCCGGATACCGCCACGCCCGACCTTGATGTCATGACCGGAGACGGTGATCCGGTCATGACCCTTGTGGGCGTGGATCTGGCGCTTGATCGACTGGATGTCGGCGATTGCCGCGTAATCGAGGTTGCGGCGCCAGATGAAGGCCCCGATCTCCTCCAGGAACTTCTCCCCGGCCAGCAGGTCACCGGCGGCCACGCGCGCCTTGATCATCGCCGCGCGTTCCCAGTTCTGTGCCATATTCTCGTAATAGAGCAGGGCTGCCTCGGCGCAGCCGCAGGTCAGTGCGGAAGACATAGCCCTCCGGCGTCCGTTCCTGCATCAGTTGAACCAGCTTCCGGATCATGCGCGGGTAAAACTCCCGGGGGGCTTCAAGTGCGCGCGACAGTGCTGCCTGTTCGTCGAACAGGACGATCAGGTCGATGTCGCTGGAATAGTTCAGTTCGCCGGCGCCCATCTTGCCCATAGCGAGTACGAACAGTCCCGACCCTTTAGCCGGGTCATCGGCATTGGCCAGTTTCATGTGGCCATCAGCCTCGGCCTGCTTGAGCAGGAAATTCAGCGCGCTCCGAACCGCACCATCCGCGAAGTTGCTGAGAGATTGCGTCACCTGTTCGACGGTCCAGACGCCGCCCGTGTCGGCCATGGCGATCAATAATGCGATACGGCGCTTGATCCGGCGCAGGCTTCCCGCCATCTGTCGGAATGAGACCGGGTCCGACCAGCACCTCTCAAGCTGCCGCATCTCGGTCTCCAGCAGGGTCTCGACAGGGACCTGCAACAGGGACACCGGCAGATCCGCCTCCCGGTGGATCAGGGCGGTCAGATAGGGGCTGTTGCCAAAGATGCCATCCAGCAGTTCGCCCAGGTGCGGGTGTCCGATAACGTTCTGCCGGTCCGCGGCTGTGATGCCACTGTCGGGAGTGCCAGCGGACAGCCATTTCTCGCGCGAACGTGCGACGGCGTCGGCATTGTCCACCATGGGCTTTTCGATGATGCTGTCGGCAAAAGAGGTCAAGTCAGATTCCTGAGCTGGAACAATCGGGTCCACACGACCGTCCCACCAACCCTGAGCGCCATGCGCGGTCCGGTCAAGGCAGGCGCACGCGCGGTCGCGGCAATCGCAAACGCAGTATCGCGAGCCGTCTGGGCATGTTCCTGATGGCACTGCTGGGTGCCGTCTTCGCGGTCGGCACAGCCGCCGGCATCATTGCGGCCTGGCGTCTGTCCGAAGGGCCTGTCGCACTTGGTTTCATGACCCCCTGGCTGCAGGAACGCATTGGCGACCTGCCGAACGACAAAACGCTGGATTTCACCAGTGTGCAGGTCGTCTGGGACGGTGAATCCGGCGCGCTGGATCTCGAGGTTCTGGATGCCAGCCTGACCTCGGCAGATGGCACCCAGGTCGCAAGCGTGCCCGAGGCTGCGCTTTCGTTCGACGGGACCTCCCTGTTGCAGGGCCAGTTGCGACTGCGGACCGTCAAGTTGAGGGGCCTGACGCTGCAGGTTCGGCGCAAGGTCGATGGCGGACTTGAGCTCGGACTGGCGGACACGGACAGTGATGACGGTTCGGCTGACAGCACCCTGCGTCCATTGAACGATCTGCTGGATGAGTTGTTCGCACCGGGAGAAGGCAATACCGGGCCGCTGTCGCGGCTCAGCCGCATCGTCATCCGCGACAGTCAGATCGTCCTGAATGATGTCGCCCGAAACCGGTTCTTCCTGTTGAGCGTCAACGGCATCTCCATCAGTGCAGCGTCCCGTTCGGTTCTCGTCGAAGGTCAGATGGTGCTGGAGGCGGGGCGGCTGGAACTGCCACTTGATGTCGGAATCATCATCAACCGGGAGACCGGTTTCACGCTTGCCAACATCGACTTCCAGCCATTCTCGATCCCGGAAATGTCGGAGGCACTGTCCGGCCCCAAGCCGTTGCTCGGTTTCCAGTTTCCCGTGTCGGGCCGTGTTTCGGTGCAGCTGAATGCCCAGGGCACCGCCGAGAAGATGCGGCTGGAACTGAATGCCGGACGCGGCCAGATCGCCTTGCCCGGCATTCTCGCCGCGCCGGTACCGGTTGCAAGTGCCGAGCTGAAAGCTACCCTTGATCCGTCATCTCTGGTCCTGTCCATCGACAGGCTCGACTATAACTCAGGTGTCGTGCAGGCCCGGGCCAGCGGGCGGGTCGAGATGACCGATGCTGGCCCGGACCTTGATATGGTGTTCGAGGGCGATGACCTGCCCGTCGTGCTGATTCCGGCCTACTGGCCGGTGGATCGTGCTGCCGGCGTGCGGAACTGGATCGAGGCGCATCTGCTCGGCGGTCGTGCGGATCAGGTTCGGGCGCACCTGGACATGCGACCGGAATATTGGTCGCTGCAAGTGCCGCCCGACCAGTCGCTGGATGTTCAGTTGACGTTCCGGGATGCACGCGTCGCCCTCTACGAGCCCTATGACGACATCACCGGCGGAAGTGGTTCGGTGGCGGTCACCGGGCGGACCCTGAACGTGTCGATGGATCAGGGCCGGAGTGCGGGGCTGACGCTGTCGGACGGCGTCCTTCGCATTGACGATTTCGGCAAGGCTGCGCCGCTGCTGACGACCGAGTTCGTGGGTGAGGGGACGATTGCCGCATCTGTTGCGGCTTCCGTTCGCGGTGCGCTGGCGCGCTCCGTCGGTGGTGCGCCGGATGTTTCCGGCTTGAGTGGAGATGCCGCCACCCGGGTGCGACTGTCGCTGCCCGTCTCGTCGGACACGAAACTGGAAGAGATCAGCATTGCGACCGCATCCCACGTCCGGAACGTACGGGCGGAGGGACTGTATGGCGGCATGCGTTTCTCGGCTGATGCGCTGGCGCTTCGTGTTGATGCGGAACGCCTGGCAGTGGAGGGAACCGGCGCATTGAACGACGTGCCTCTGGCAATGCGCTGGATCCAGGAGTTCCGGCCGGATGACGGATTCGGACAGCACTTCAGTGTCGGTGGCCGTCTGGATCGCGAGTCGTTCGCGCGACTTGGTCTCGAAGTACCCGTCTGGATCACTGGCGCGGTTGGTCTGCGCTCCGACATTCACATCAAGGATGATGGTGTCGTTGCCGCAACGGTGGATCTTGATCTGGCCCAGACGGGTCTGGAACCGCCTGGCGGCTTCTGGCGGAAGATGCCGGGCGCGGCGGCCCAGGCCGCGTTCCAGGTGTTTCGCACGCCATCCAATGTCATCCGCCTGGACGCCGTGGAGGTCGTGGCGCCGGATCTGACATTCCGGGGTGCGGTTTCGGGCTCGCTGGCAGGCGGTCTCGAGAACCTGGAGGTGGAACTGCTTCAGTTGGGGGATGACCGCCTGTCCGGAGAGTTGCGCCGCCTTGACGGTGCAGCCTGGGGGCTGGATGTCGCTGCAGAGACACTGAACGCGGAACCGCTCGTCAGCATTCTGCGGGGTTCCACATCCGATGAGCCGTCGGACCTCAATCTGGAAGCGGCTTTCACGTTTGGCAGCTTGCGGCTTGATCCGGCGGTGACGGTCGCCGGGGCCAGCGGGCAACTGTCCCTCGTGGATGGCCATCTGGCACGGCTCGAGACCACCGGGCTTGTCGGGGGAACAGAACCGCTTTCGATCTCCGTGACGCCAAGACAGCCTGATGCTGCAAGTGGTGTTGGTACCAGGGATCTGCTGGTTGAGAGTGGTGATGCAGGCGCCATGCTCACCGCGCTGGATCTGACTGATGCCTTGCAGGGGGGCGGACTGCGGATCACGGCAAGCATCGCCCCCGATGGGCAGGCCACGGGACTGCTTGGAATTGACAATTTCCGCCTGACCGAGACACCCACAGCCGCACGCCTGCTCTCGCTCGCCTCCCTGACCGGGATCGGCCAGGCCATGTCGGGGGAGGGGCTGGGTTTCGTGCGTGCGGATGTTCCGTTTCGCTACGATGGGGCGCGGTTGAACTTCAGTGGCGCACGGGCCACCGGTCCTGCACTCGGGATCACGGCTGACGGCTACGTTGACCGGGATTCCGAGGAAATTCGGCTGGTTGGCAACGTCATACCCGCCTATTCACTGACCCGGGTGCTGGGGGCGATACCGCTGATCGGCACCATTCTGGGTGGTGATGACGGCATCTTCGGCGTGACCTATCTGATCGAAGGCCCGGCGGCAAAGCCCACCATCACGGTGAACCCGCTTTCTGCGCTGGCTCCCGGAATCCTGCGGCGCATGTTTCTGGAACCTGTGGATCCGAACCAGCTGCCTGAGGCCTTCGAGGCACCGGTCAGCGACCGGTAGAGACTCGAACGGCTGAAGCCTCAGGGCTGGGACACCGGAAGCCCGGTGATCCGGCAGACGGCGAGTGTCAGTTGGTCGACGATCGCGGCATCCTCGATCTGGTAGGGACCCGGCCTGCTTATGATCGCATTGTTGAGGGTGCCTATCACCATCTGCAAGGCGAGCTGGTAATTCTCCGGCGTCACGGTCGCGCGGAAATCGTCGTTGCATTCGGATAGGGCTTCAAAGCTTACGCTGACCACGCGCGCTCCGGCCTGTTGCAGCGGGGAAATCGCGTCCGACTGACGAAGCTGCCGGGCAATGATCGCCCGCAGCAGGCCCTGGTTGGCGAGCAGAAATCCGCGCGCGACCGAGACGACGTGCCATATCCCGACCTGGGCCGACAGTCCTCTGATGCGGTGCGACGACACTTCTTCGGTCACCAGGTCATCCAGCTCGGCGACCACCTCCTCCATGATGACGTCCAGCAGGGCGTCCTTGTCCTTGAAGCGCTGATAGAGCGTGCCGACCGAACAGTTTGCTTCGTTGGCGATCTGTTCCATGCGCAGGGTGTCGAACGGAACTTTCTGCAGCAGGTCTCGCCCCGCATGCAGGATGGCCTGCTGGCGCACCATGGACCGTTGCTGCCGGACAGGCATGACACGCTCGTCGTCGTCGTCCGGTTCAGTGATGCTCATGATCTTCCACCGTATTCATCTGTATTGCCGTAGCGCATCGTCAGGCATCACTCCAGTCACGTTCTTGTCCGGCCTGACCTGAATGCACTCTCCGGATGGCTCGATCAGCATCCGGCACCAGTGTCCTTGCCCGAACACGACCTGCTTGACAAGTGAATATGAATTCAGTTTCATGTTTTGCAACGAAACGAGGGAGAACGTCAATGACAACAATTGACCGCTATGTCCTGCCGGTGGAGAGCACCGGCTGGAACTTCGACGGCAAGACCGAGATCGCCTTTGTCTGGGAGTACGATGACGAGCGCGAGAAGCTGTTGCAGCTCTACGACAAGGGGAAGAAGCAGCAGTGGGACGCCGCCGAGCGTATCGACTGGTCCATCGATCTCGATCCCGAGAACCCGATGGAGATCGATGACCGGATCGTGCCGATCTTCGGGACCGACATCTGGAACAGGATGACGGACAAGGAAAAGACGCAGACTCGCATTCATCAGCAGGCTGCGCAGATTTCCCAGTTCCTGCATGGGGAGCAGGGTGCCCTGATCGCCACCGCGAAGATTGTGGCGACGGTGCCGCATCTGGACGCCAAGTTCTACGCCGCGACACAGGTGATGGACGAGG
>CAXBNO010000251.1:0-5642 GCA_963976775.1 uncultured Kordiimonadales bacterium | reverse complement strand
AAATCGAGCCCGAAGCAGGGGTTGGAGACCAGCAGCAGATCCACATCTCCCGTCAGTTCCCGGCCCAGCACCGCGCGCTGCACGTTGCCGCCTGACAGGGTCTGGATCGGGCTGTCGAGGGATGCCGTCTTGACCTGGAACCCGGCCACCAGTTCCGCCGCGCGCTGACGCATCGCCTTGCGGTCGAGCCAGAAGCGCTGGCCGTCGTCCGGGGCCGTGTCGAAGGTGCGAAAGGCCAGGTTCTCGGCCACGGTCATGCGCGGGGCGCAGGCATTGCGCAGCGGTTCCTCCGGCAGGCAGCGGACCCTGTGGGCCTGTGCCTCCCCCCGTGTCGCATGAAACAGTGCCCCCGCGACCTCGATCCGACCGTCGGAAACGGGGCGCTGCCCGGTCAGGATCTCCATCAGTTCCATCTGGCCATTGCCGGAGACACCGGCGATGCCGACGATCTCGCCGCTGTGCACGGTCAGGCCGTCGATCCGGATCGGCAGCAGGCCGGAGCGGTCAAGCGCCTTGATGCCGGACAGCTGCAGGACGGGCGCACCGCGTTCCCCGGCCCGGTCCACGTCGCGCGTCGGGGGCTGACCGCCGACCATCATTGCGGCCATGTCATCGTGGCTCAGGTCGGCGACCCTGCCGCCGCCCGCGTGCCTGCCGCGGCGCAGCACGCTGACATCGTCGGCGAAGGCGGTCACCTCCCGGAACTTGTGACTGATCATCAGCACGGTCAGCGCGCCGGATTCGGTCAGTTGCCGGACATGCCCCAGCACCTCGTCCGCCTCCGCCGGTGTCAGGACGGAGGTGGGTTCGTCCAGGATCAGGAACCGCCGCCCGAGATAGAGCTGCTTCAGGATCTCGAGTTTTTGCTTCTCACCGGCGGCGAGGCGGCTGACCGGCTGGTCCAGCGGCACGGTGAAGGGCATGCGGTCCATGAAATCCGACAGGGCCGCATGTTCCTTGCGCCAGTCGATGATGCCGGGGGTATCGTCGCGACTGATCACCAGGTTCTCCGCCGCCGTCAGGGCCGGGACCAGGGTGAAATGCTGGTAGACCATGCCGAGGCCCAGCGCATGTGCGGCCTTCGGGTCGGGTACGTCGACTTCCCTGTCGGCCACCATCATCGCCCCGGCGGTCGCGTGATAGAAACCCATCATGCATTTCACCAGGGTGGACTTGCCCGCGCCATTCTCCCCCAGCAGCGCGTGGAAGGAGCCGGGGCGGACGCGGATCGACACGTCGTCCAGCGCCGTGAACGACCCGAACCGCATGGTCAGGCCGACGGTCTCCACCCCCACTGCGGGGCTTCTGTCGGGTGGGCTGGTCACGGCAACTGGCTGATGAAGGTGGCGCTGTCGGAGACCGAGCCGAACACGCCGCCCTGCATCTTCACCATCTTGACGGCGGCGTCGTGATTGCCCTTGTCGGTGGCACCGCAGCAATCCTCCAGCAGCAGGCACTCGAAGCCCCGGTCATTGGCCTCCCGCATCGTGGTGTGGACGCAGACATCGGTGGTGATGCCGCTCAGCACGATGTTCTCGATGCCCTTGGTGCGCAGCATCAGTTCCAGATCCGTGGCGCAGAAGCTGCCCTTGCCCGGCTTGTCGATGATGGCTTCGCCGGGGGCAGGGGCGAGTTCCGCGATGATGTCCCAGCCGGGCTCCCCGCGCACCAGAATGCGCCCGCACGGGCCCGGATCGCCGATACCGGCGCCGATCTGCTGCGAACGCCAGCGTTTGTTGGGGGGCAGGTCGGACAGGTCCGGGCGATGCCCCTCTCGTGTGTGCATGATGTGATAGCCCCTGGCCCGCATCGCGGCCATGGTTGCCTTGATCGGTTCGATGGGTGCGCGGGTCAATGACAGGTCATAGCCCATCTTGTCGACGTAGCCGCCTTCACCGCAGAAGTCGGTCTGCATGTCGATGACGATCAGGACCGTGTTTTCCGGCCTCAGATCGCCGTTGTACGGCCAGGGATAGGGATCGGCCTTGATCGTGCTCATTCGGCAGCCTCCAGCTTGCGGACATAGGTTCGGGTCGGCGCGTCGAAGCCGCAGCCTGTCCCGTCGGTGATCGCCACCTCGTCTTCCCACGGCAGGCGATAGCGCCCGGCGGCGAGGTCGGTCATGTAGGTATAGGGGCAGTCCTGTGCGCCGCCCTTCACCGCGACATAGCCGCGATGGCCGAACTGGTAGATGTTGTTCTCCACCCCCCAGCCCGTGCGCGCCTCCCGCACCAGGTCGGGCCGCACCTCCGCAGTGATGATCTCGTCGGCCCGGCCCGTGGTGTCGTGCGCCAGCACCGTGCCATCGAAGGTGACGAAGGCGTTGGACTGGTTGGTGAAGCGCCAGCTCTCGCGGATCGGAGCGGTGTAGCCGGCAGTGCGGATCATGATCTCTGCGCCCTTGTAGGCGCATTCGCGCGCCATCTCGGGGAACATGCCGTCGTGACAGATGATCAGCGCGATGCGTGACCCGTTCGGGCCATTTATGACCGGGATGCCGAGGTCACCCGGTTCCCACGGCTCCACCGGCACCCAGGGATGGAGCTTGCGGTAGTAGAGCTGCATCTCGCCATGGTCATCGATGATGATGCCGACGTTGTAGGACATGCCGCCGGGGTTCAACTCCATGATGGAGAAGCAGCCCCAGATGCTGTTGTCAATGCAGGCCTGCCGGAAGGCCGCGACCTCCGGCCCATCCAGGCTGCACATGATTTCCGGGTTCGTGTCCATGCTGAGGCCGTGCAGGGCGTACTCGGGAAACACGACAAGATCCATGTTCGCGGAGTTGCGCCTGGCCTTGCCCACCATCGCGACGATCCGCGCTGTCTGCGCCGCCAGATCTTCCGGTGTCTCCACCACGGGCAGCTGCAATTGCACCATGCCGATGACGACGCCGTTGGCCGACTTGTTCAGGCCACCAAGTCCGTTCATTGCGAGGCTCCTACTTCGTGATGCTCAGTTCGCCGGGTGCGCTTTCCAGCGCCCGGTTGGGGGAGGATGTGGCGATCAGCAGGCCGAGGGTCAGCACGTAGGGCGCGGCATAGAACAGGTAGTAGCCGGAGCTGACGCCCACCGACTGCAGCGCCGGACCCAGCGCCCCCGCACCCCCGAACAGCAGCGCCGCCCAGAAGCAGTTGACCGGCGACCAGCGCGCGAAGATGACCAGCGCCACCGCCATCAGGCCCTGGCCCGACGACAGCCCCTCGTTCCAGCTGCCGGGATAGTAGAGCGACAGATAGGCGCCGCCGACCCCGGCCAGCGCACCGCCCGCGCCGGTGGCCAGCAGACGCACGATATTGGGGTTCAGGCCCATGGACCGGGCCGCGTCGGTGCTGTCTCCCACCACCCGGACGATCAGGCCGATGCGCGTGGAGCGGAACATCCAGTTCATGGCGACCGCCAGCACGATGCCGATCAGGAAGAGCACGTTGACCTGCAGCGCCGCCTGCACCTGTGAAATATCCGACCACCAGCCGAATGAGATCGCGGGCAGGTCCGGGGCCTGCGGCTGCACGTAGGGCTTGCCGAAGAAGAAGGCGAGACCCATGCCCAGCAGCATCAGGGCGATGCCGATGGCGATGTCGTTGACCTTCGGCAGCTTGCAGACCCAGCCATGAAAGAAGCCGAACAGCATGCCTGCCGCCGCGGCGGCGAGAACGCCGACCCATGCGGAACCGCTTTCATAGGCGACGGCGTAGCCCGACATGGCACCGAAGACCAGTGTTCCCTCCAGGCCCAGGTTGATGCGCCCGGAACGCTCCGTCAGGCATTCTCCCAGCGACACGAAAAGGAACGGTGTGGAGACCCGGATGGCGCCGCCGATCATGGCCAGCGGAACGGCCCAGAGGCCAAGGTCGGTCTCGTTCATGGCTGTTCCTCCGCCCTTGGTGTGAAGATGCGGAAGCGACCGTACAGGGTCTCCGACACCAGGATGGCGACGAAGACGATCCCCTCAAGCACCAGAATGGTTGCATCGGGCAGGTCCATGCGGCGCTGGATCAGGCCGGATGATGCCTCGAAGCCGCTGAGCAGGATCGCCACCGGAATGATGGCCAGCGGATTGTGCCGCGCCAGGAAGGCAATGAGGATGCCGGTATAGCCATAGCCGCTGACCAGCGAGCCATTGGCGGAACCATGGATGGCCGAGACCTCGAAGAAACCTGCCAGTCCGGCGCAGGCCCCGCCCGCCGCCGTGAAGCAGATGATCAGCCGTCCGACAGGCAGTCCCTGAACCTGGGCCGCGCGAATGTTGCCGCCTGCGATCCGGGCCGCGAAACCCCACGTCGTCCGCTCGATCAGCATCCAGGCGATGATGCAGGCAATGATGCCCGCGACGAAGCCCCAGTGCACATCCATGCCCGGCAGTTCGCCCACACGCAGCGCCGGGTCGAGCGGCGCGGTGGAGGGCTTGTTGAGACTGGCGGGGTCCCGGAACGGGCCCTCCACCAGATGGTTCAGCAGTGCGATGGCGATATAGGCCATCAGCAGCGACGAGATCGTCTCGTTGACACCACGCCTGATGCGCAGGGCACCGACGGCTCCGATCCAGATCCCGCCGATCAGCATTGCGGCGAGCATCATCAGGGGGATGCCGATGGCGGTCGGCGCACCCGAGAGTGCTGTCCCGACCACGGCAGCCGCGAGGCCACCGAGAACGACGGCCCCCTCGCCGCCGATCACCACCAGTCCCAGCCTTGCGGGCAGAGCCACACACAAGGCTGTAAACAACAGCGGCGCAACGCGTGACAGGGTATTCTGCCACGAGAACGCCGTGCCGAACCCGGCCTTGTAGACCAGGTCGAAGAAGTCCACCGGCGACTTGCCGAGCAACATCAGGAACACGGAGAAGGCGAGCAGGCCGCCAAGCAGGGCCCCGATCGGAATGATCAGGGGCTCCAGCCGTGGCACCATGTCCGCGAATCCGCGCCGTTCAGGTGCACGAAGCTCTGTCGGGGAGCCGGTGGACATTGGATCAGGAGGTCGAGCCGATCACGCCCTCGACCAGATAATCCATGCTTTCCAGCGCGATATCATCCTCGGCGAAGGCTTTTCCGGCAGGAGCGATGACATTGCCCCTGTTGTCGTTGATCGGTCCCTTGATGATCAGGAACCCGCCCTTCATGATTTCCGCCTTCGCGGCTTCGAACTGGTTGCGGGCTGTGTCGGAAACCGCCGGACCCAGCGGGCTCATCTTCACGAAGCCATCCGACAGTCCGCCCCGGACGAAGTTGTCGATGGTGTCGCCGCCCATCATGGTCTTGACCATGCCGGTATAGACATTGGCCCAGTTCCATTCGGCACCGGTCAGATATTTCTCGGGCGCAAGCGGGCTCTGGTCGGCGTGATAGCCACAGACGAACGCGCCGCGCCCGGCGGCGGTCTCCACCACAACCTTCGGGCCATCGACGTGGCAGGTGATGACATCACAGCCCTGGTCGGCGAGGGCGTTGGTGGCCTCTGCCTCCTTCACCGCCAGCGACCATTCGCCGGTGAAGATGACCTGGCAGGTGATGGTCGGGTCCACGGCGCGCGCGCCCAGCAGGAAGGAGTTGATGTTCATCAGCACCTGCGGGATCGGCTTTGCCGCGACGAAGCCGATCTTCTTCGACTTCGTGGCATGACCGGCGGTGATGCCGTTCAGG